>CAJMJM010000209.1 GCA_905213725.1 Collinsella aerofaciens | reverse complement strand
CCATACGCTCCTCTTTTGGGTGGCTACACGAGCATTATAGAACGTGCCAAACGAGACAAACCGGCAGGTTGGTTTCGGCTCTGTTTCGCCGTCCGTTACCGACAGGTGTATTCGCGGCCGCGGGCCAGGTCTTGAGCAGGCGGCGAGGGATTATACTGAGATAAACATAAAGAATCGGCGCCCGTGATGTGCGCCGCTGCATGCTAGAGGTGTATATGGCAGAGATACTCATTCCGTTGGAGGACGCACAGGCGATCGTCTTGTCGCACGTGAATCGCACCGAAGTTGTCGAGATTCCCGCGTGGCAGGCTGCCGGTCTTCCCTTGGCAGAGGACGCGGTGGCCGATATCGACATCTCGCCGTTTGCCAACAGCGCTATGGACGGATATGCCGTGCGCTCGGCGGACTTGACGCAGGCGTCTGACGAGGCGCCGGTGACGCTTGACGTTATCGGACACGAGGCCGCGGGCCATGTGTTTGAGGGCGCAATCGGCGCGGGCGAGACGGTCCGCATCATGACGGGCGCGCCGGTACCCGAAGGTGCCGATGCCGTTGTGAAGTACGAGATCGTCGATGTGCTCGACGGTGACGGCAACGAGGGCTCGCGAGCGAGGTTCTCGGCGCCGGCCAAGGTAGGGGAGAACGTTCGCTCTGCTGCCGAGGAGGCCCATGCCGGCGATGTTGTGATGCACGCCGGCGAGGTCGTGGCTCCGGCGGGCGCGGGTCTGCTGGCGAGCGCCGGATACGCGAGCGTGAAGGTGCACGCTGCCCCGCGTGTGGGCATCATCTCGCTGGGCACGGAACTGGTCGCACCGAGTAAGGTACCGGCGCGTGGTCAGATTCGCGATTCCAACTCCTCGGCGCTGATGGCCGAGGCACTCGATGCCGGCGCCGAGCCCGTGTTCTACGGCATCGCGCCCGATGATGAGCAGGCGATTGCCGAGCTGGTACATCGCGCCACGCGAGAGTGCGATTTTGTCATTACGAGCGGTGGCGCCTCGGCGGGCGATACGACTATGTGACGGCGCTCGTCCGGCGCGAGGGCGAGGTGCTGTTTGACCGCATCTCGATGCGTCCGGGCAAGGCCATCACGTTTGGCTTGCTCGGGGGTAAGCCCTACCTAGGGCTTTCAGGCAATCCGGCCGCGGCGTATGTAGGCTTTGAGATGCTTGCCCGTCCGGCGATCCGCAAGATGCGCGGCTTTGCCGAGGGCGTGCGTCCCGTGCAGCAGGCGACGCTCACACATGGCGCGAAAAAGCGACAGCATCGCCGCTTCTTCGATCGCTCCACGGTTTTGCGCGACCCCGAGACCGGTGAGCTGTTGGTGACCGAGGCCAAGACGCAGAATTCGGCGCTGCTCGGCACGATGCAGCGGGCCAATTGCCTGTTGCGTATTGACGAAGGACCGTGCGACCTTGCGGCGGGCGACGTCGAGGATGTCGTGCGTGTCGACCTGCCTGAGGGAACGGTGCTATAGGAGGATCGCTTTGGAGTTGAAGAATT
>CAJMJM010000208.1 GCA_905213725.1 Collinsella aerofaciens | reverse complement strand
GCCGCAGCTGCCGCCACGAGCGTCGCGCTTGCCTCCAAGATCGGTATCGCCGGATCGGTGATCGGTGCCGCCGTGAGCTCGGTCATCACCGTTGTGTCCTCGCAGGTCTACCGCCACTTTATCTCTGCCAGCGCCGAAGCCCTCAAAGGTACGCACGCCACCGTCGACTACCCCGCCGGCGCCTATGAACCCGTTGAATTAAATGCCGAGGAGCACTTAGGCGGCGCCGCGACTACCCAGGAGATGCGCCAGATTGCAGGGCGCGCGACCACGGCGCGCGTCGCCCCCGACAGCCTGCGCGCCAAGGCGGCGGCAGAGCGCAGCCAGACGCAAAAGAAGGTCATCATCTTCTCGATCGCCATCGCCATCGTCGCGGTTATCGCCTGCACCGCTGCCATCCTTATCACCACCGCCGGTGAGGGTCTGGGCGAGCGTCCCGAGCCGATTCTGTCGTCACGCACGACCGAGCACGACGCGGACAGCACTGGTCAATCGCAAAGCCAGCAGGACGACTCGCAGGGCACCTCCGCATCCACCGACTCGTCCTCGAACACCCCCGATCAGTCGCAGGGCGCCGATTCTTCTGTGAACAACAACGGTACGCAATCCGGCACAACCGACTCAAGCCAAACGACTGCCGGCTCTCAACCGAGCACGGGCGACCAGACGAGCGACACCACGTCGGGAACGGGCTCAGCAGACAGCAGCAACACCAGCAACTCGAACAGCTCGAGTGGAACCGCGTCCGGCACGGCATCTGACAGCTCGAGCCAAGGCACGGCATCGGGCAACTAAGCACGTTTGCCCCTCATAGATAATCGACCTGTATAACGGGCGCGAACCGGCAACGGTCGCGCCCGTTTGCCTTGGGCGCCGAGGTAGCAAGCCCCGCGCGATGGTAAGATGCTTTGGTGTGTAAAGAGGAGATTTGCCATGAGCAAGACAATAGTTAAGCCCACGCTATCGCTGGGCAACCACATCTATCTGTATCGTCTGCTGCGTGATGCGATTGGGTGCGGCAAGCAAACGTTTATGACGCAGGTCGAGGAGGCGCTCGCTGCTGGTGACATGGCCGCTTATGACCTGGGCTTCGAGTCCACGCGCGAGCTGCTCGAGGAGCTCGACGACTGCATAAGGCTGACCGTCTTTAAGGGCGGTCGCCTGTATGCCACGCTCATCGCCAACGAGGCCTGGGATGCCGCCCTTGCCAAGGGCGAGGACAAGCCCAAGGCTGCCAAGGGTGCCAAGCAGTCCTACAAAAAGAAAAAGCGCGGCGAGAAGGACCTCAAGGCCGTGCGCCCCAAGCACGTTAAGCGCGCCGAGCCCGAGCCCGTGGCCGAAGTCGCTCCGGAGCCCGAGCCCGAGGCAGAGATCGAAGTCGCTATTGAGGTAACGGCAGAAGCCGACACCGAAATCACCGCCACGACCGATCCCGAAGTCATATCCGAGCAGGAAGCCACTGCGGAGCTCAACGAAGCTCCCAAGTCGACAACCGAAGCAGCCGCTGC
>CAJMJM010000207.1 GCA_905213725.1 Collinsella aerofaciens | reverse complement strand
TGGCGTCGGCGGCGAGGGTTCCACGGCGGCGCGCCCAGTTCTCGAGCGCGGCGGGCGCGGATTCGCGGGGGAGCGAGCGGACGTCGGCATCCAGGCTGCGGCAGATCTGGCGCGAGTCGATGACGATGATCTTGCCGGCGCGGCGTGCCTCGGCGTAACCGTCCAGATGAATTTTGAACCAGCTGTCCTCGAACGCGGCGTTATGCGCCATGTACGGGTACTTCTTCATAAGCTTGAGCAGCTGCTTCTGCAGTTCCTTGTTCTCGCGGAACGGCTTTTTGCCGTCGATGTCGTCCCAGGTGATGTGGTGGATATTCGACAACGGCACATCCTCGCCGCGGTAGATGTCAGGCAGACCGCAGTAGTGCGCCTCGGCGTCGTGCGGGACGGCGTCGCTGGTGAGCTCCATGATTTCCCAACCCACATTGATGATGTAACCGCGCTCGGGTGCACGGCTGGTGGTCTCGATGTCGATACCGAGCACGGTGCCCTGGATGGGCTTGCGGGCGTAGGCCACGCCGAGCGCGTCGCGGTCGCCGCGGATTTCGCGCATAACGGACGCGGCGGTGCGCTTTTGCATCTTGCCGATGGCGGCGCAGGTGTCGGCATCGGACAAGCCGCGCGAAAGCGCCACGGGCGTCACGTTGCGCAGGCGTGCCTCGCCAATCTGGTCGCACAGGTCGCGGTTGCGGTCAGCCAGGTCGCGCACGGTGGCAAAGTCGAAGCCGGGGTCGTCCTCGGCGGTAAAGTACTCGGTCTCGAGCACCTTGAGGGCCTCTTCGCCCTTCTGGCGCTCGGACTCCATGGCGCCGTGATCGCCATAGATAAACATGGGGATAAACGGCTGACGCTCGTATTCGAGTGCTTGTGAAACGTTCATATAACTGCTCCTTGGATGGGCCGCGTCGTGCGGCGCAGGGTCATTAAGATGTGGCGAGATGATAGTTTACCATGGGCAACTATTGGCATCGCGCCTAGGACAACTACAATACCCTAGTTGACCGCTAGGACTTTTACAATGCTGCCGAAAGACACGAAAGGTTCCATCCGTCATGGATTTGCTGATTGATATTCTGCTCGACGCCGGCAAGGACACGCTCTCGCTGGTACCGTTCTTATTGGTGACATATTTGGCCCTCGAGACCCTGGAGCACGTCGCGGGCGACAGCGTTAACGGCGCCATCAAGCGCGCCGGCGCCGCGGGTCCCGTGGTTGGCTCGTTGCTGGGCATGGTGCCGCAGTGCGGCTTTTCGGCAATGGCGGCCACACTGTACGCCGGTCGCGTCGTGACCTTGGGCACGTTGGTGGCGGTGTTCCTTTCGACCTCCGATGAGATGCTGCCGCTGTTGCTCGCCGAGCAAGTTCCCGTGCAGACCATGGCGATGTTGCTCGCCTCGAAGGCGCTGATCGCGCTGGTCACGGGCTTTATCGTGGATGCGGCTATCCGCGGCCTTCGTCGTAATGCCCGCGCGCATGCGGCGATTCGCCGTACCGTGCTGGGAACCGCGGCCAATCCTGCCCATGTGAAC
>CAJMJM010000206.1 GCA_905213725.1 Collinsella aerofaciens | reverse complement strand
GAAGAGCTACCAGAGCCAGGGCATCCTCGTCACCCTCGTGGGCGGCGGCATCGACCAGCTCGAGGAGAAGGGCTACAAGACCGGCGACAATGTCCGCGTCATCCCGCTCGGCAAGGACGTCACCGCCGTCATCCATGTCGTCTCCGTCGCGCTGCGCGCGGCCCTGATCTTCGGCAACATCACCCCGGGCGACGCAGGCAGCCTGATGAAGTACACGATGGAGCGCGTTCCCGCGTTCGTCAACGCCTTCAAGCCCCTGGACGACGTCATCGTCGCCTGCGGCGCTGGCGCCATTGCCCTCGGCTTCCCGGTCGTTACGAACGAGACCGAGAACATCTACCGCGTCCCGAAGAGCCTCATCCTGCAGCAGGACGACAGCAAGTTCAACGCCACCTCCCTCGAGGCGCGCGACATCAAGATCAAGATCACCACGATCGACATTCCTGTCTCCTTCGCTTCCGAGTTCGAAGGCGAAATCTTCCGCAAGGGCGACATGCAGGTCGAGGTCGACGGCTCCCGCAAGGACTGCTTCGAGCTGGTCACCACGAGAGACGCCGCCGAGATCGAGGACCACAAGATCACGGTCGACGGCCCCGAGCTCGACGAGATCCCCGTCGGCTCCAAGATCTCCCTGTCCTACATCGTCGAGGTCGCGGGCAAGAACATGCAGTCCGACTTCGAGTCCGTTATGGAGCGCAAGATCCACTCCTTCCTGAACTGCATCGAGGGCGTTATGCACACCGGCCAGCGCGATATGATCCGTATCCGCGTTTCGAAGGCCGACTTTGAGGCCGGCTTCCGCTTCCGCCACATCGGCGAGGTCCTCTACGCCAAGAAAAAGAGCGAGTTCGACACCGTCGTCGACAAGTGCCAGGTCAAGATCGTCGTGGACGAGGCGAAGAACAAGGAGCTGCGCGCGATGGCCAATGAGGTCTTCAACCGCCGCGACGACCGTCTGCGCAGCATGACGGACGAGTCCGTGCCCGTGTTCTACACCTGCATCATGTGCCAGGCCTTCTCCCCGAGCCATGTCTGCATCGTCACCCCGGAGCGCCTCGGCCTGTGCGGCGCCGTTTCCTGGCTGGACGCCAAGGCAACGAACGAGCTCGACCCGCAGGGTCCCTGCCAGGTCGTGCCGAAGGAGCACTGCATCGACGAGCGTCTCGGCCGCTACGAGGACGTGGACGAGGCCGTCCAGAAGTACTCGCACGGCGCGCTCGAGCACGTCACGCTGTACTCCCTGTTCCAGGATCCGATGACGTCCTGCGGCTGCTTCGAATGCATCTGCGGCGTCGAGCCGGTCAGCATGGGCGTTGTCATCACGATGCGTGAGTACGCCGGCATGACCCCGCTCGGCATGACGTTCTCCGAGATGGCCTCCATGACGGGCGGCGGCGTGCAGACGCCGGGCTTCATGGGCCACGGCAAGCACTTCATCGCCTCCAAGAAGTTCATCGCTGCCGAAGGCGGCCTCGGCCGTATTGTCTGGCTGCCGAAGGAGCTCAAGGAGCAGATGCGCGACAAGCTGAACGAGGCTGCCAAGGAGCTCTACGATGTGGATAACTTCGCCGAC
>CAJMJM010000205.1 GCA_905213725.1 Collinsella aerofaciens | reverse complement strand
GGCCGCGGCGGCCCGCGCTGCATGAGCATGCCCTTCTGGCGCGAGGACCTCTAAGGTCTTCAAGGACCCGTACAGGTCTTAATACATACATCTAGCTGCCATTAGATGTCTCCCATTGGGGCGGTGCGGATATTCGCACCGCCCCATTCTTGTATGAGGAACGTCAACACGATTGGATGACTGCTTTTGTAAGGAGCTTGGCCATGGATATCAAAACAATCGGCGTTGAGGAGTGGCTTAACGTTTGGGAGAAGAGCGCTACGTGGGATATCGCCCAGTCGACGATTTCGTCGCTTACCATGGGCGAGCTGCGCGCGCTCGATGAACAGGACGGCGCCACGTTCTACGAGCGCCTGGATCGCGAGAAGATGAACTACGGCTGGATCGAGGGTTCGCCGGAGTTTAAGGCCGAGGTCGCCAAGCTGTATCGTCACGAGGTCAATCCCGATCACATTCTGCAGACCAATGGCTGCACGGGCGCTAACCTCAACGCCGTCATGGCTGTAGTCGAGCCCGGCGACCACGTTATCGCCGAATGGCCTACCTATGCGCCGCTCTATGAGGTTCCGCGTACGCTCGGCGCCGAGGTCGAGTATTGGGAGCTTCGCGAGGAGCTTGGATGGAAACCCGATATCGAGGAGCTCAAGCGCTTGGTGCGTCCCAATACCAAGCTCATCTGCATCAACAACGCATCGAACCCCATCGGAACGGTGCTCGATGCCGACACGCTCGGCCAGATTGCCGAGATCGCCCGCTCGGTTGGCGCCTATGTGCTGTGCGACGAGGTGTACCTGCCGCTTGAGAACACCGAGGCCTTTATGTCGATGGCTGACGTGTACGAGAATGCCATTGTCACCAACTCGTTGTCGAAGACCTATTCGACGCCTGCGGCCCGCGTGGGCTGGGTCGTGGCAGACGAAGAGGTGTCCAACCGCATCCGTACCTATCGCGATTACACCATGATCTGCGGCGGCGTGTTCAACGATGCCCTGGCGACCTATGTGCTCGAGCACAAGGACAAGATTGTCGAGCGCAATCGCAAGATCGTGTTTGGCAACCGCGATATCGCGCAGGCTTGGATCGATACGCAGCATCGCGTTTCCTGGACGGCTCCGCAGGGCGTGTCTACCTCGTTTATCCAGCTTGATATTCCCGAGGACGACGAGGGGTTCTGCAAGCGCCTGCTGTCCGAGAGGGGAGTGCTGCTGGTACCCGGCAGCCGCTTTGAGCTTCCCTGTGGCGCACGCCTGGGCTACTGCGCGAGCGAGGACGTTCTGCGTGAGGGCCTGATGCTTTTGGGCGAGGCACTGGCGGAGTTTGATCGCTAGGATTCCGATGATCTTCGAGGGCCTTATCTAAATTGGCCGAAGATAATCGAAAACGGACCCGTTTCCCTAGTGAAGCGGGTCCGTTTTTCTATACCGAGAAGTCAAGTTGTTACAAATGGGGCTGTAAAGCGAGCCGGTATCCGCTGGGCCTTATACTGAGTTTCCGGTGAACGGTATCAAGCGTCTGGTAAACGGTAATTTATTTACCAGAAATGAATAGGACAAACTTTTTTCTGAATAAAAATGAAAATGGTTGAGACACGGTATGAACCGCTAATTCTATTCATAGCTTTAGTGGAATTATGCAATTTGAGGATGGTTTAACAAAGTTA
>CAJMJM010000204.1 GCA_905213725.1 Collinsella aerofaciens | reverse complement strand
AGCTCTCGCCCATTAAACAGTCGCTCACCACGATCTTCATATACAACACTCCCCACGCAAAACGCCCCATTTGAGATGGACACTCAAATGGGGCGATTGACACTGCGCAACTAGTATTACTGCTGCTTCGGCATCAGCGGATTCTCGCGCGTGAGGAGATTCATAAACTCCTCGCCCGTGATCGTCTCCTTCTTGTACAGATAACGAGCCAGCTCGTGGAGCTTGAACTTGTTCTCCTTCAGGATCTGCAGAGCGCGGTCGTGCGCATCCTCGATCAGCTTGGCGACAATCGCGTCCACGCGCTCGGCCGTACCGGGGGCGCAGGTGAGCGACGTATCCTGATTGAGATACGCGTTCTGCACGGTACCGAGCGCCATCATGCCAAACTCGTCGGACATACCAAAGCGCGTCACCATGTTGCGGGCGAGCTTGGTGGCCTGCTCGATATCGTTGGCGGCGCCGGTCGTCATCTCGCCAAAGATGAGTTCCTCGGCCGCACGGCCACCGCAATAGACGGCGAGCTTGTCCAGGACCTCCTGGCGTGTGGTCAGGAAGCGCTCGTCCTCCTCCACCTGCATGGTGTAGCCCAGAGCACCGCTCGTGCGCGGCACGATGGTGATCTTCGTGACCGGCGCAGAGCCCTTCTGGCGGGCAGCGACGATAGCATGGCCGATCTCGTGATAAGATACGACCTGCTTCTCGTGGTCGGACAGCACCGTGGACTTGCGCTGCTGGCCGGCAATGACAACCTCCACCGACTCCTCAAAGTCATCCTGGGTTGCACGCTTGCGACCCTCACGAACGGCGCGCAGAGCGCCCTCGTTGATGATATTGGCCAGGTCGGCGCCCGAGGCACCGGGCGTGGCGCGGGCAATCGCGGTCAGATCGATCGGCGGCTCGGTCTTCACACTCTTGGCGTGGAGCTCGAGGATGTTCTTACGGCCGGTCAGATCGGGCAACTCGACGGGGATGCGGCGGTCAAAACGACCGGGGCGCAGTAGAGCGGGATCGAGACTGTCGGGGCGGTTGGTTGCGGCAAGGACAACGATACCCTTGTGGTTATCGAAGCCATCCATCTCGGTCAGCAACTGATTGAGCGTCTGCTCGCGCTCGTCGTTGCCGCTAAAGCCGCCGCCATCGCGCTTCTTACCGATGGTATCGATCTCATCGATAAAGACGATACACGGGGCCTTTTCCTTGGCCTGCTTAAACAGGTCACGAACCTTTGCAGCGCCGCGACCAACAAACATCTCAACGAACTCAGAGCCCGAAATGCTAAAGAACGGAACACCGGCCTCGCCGGCAACAGCCTTGGCAAGCAGGGTCTTACCGGTACCCGGAGGGCCAACAAGAAGAGCACCGCGCGGCAGCTTGGCGCCGATCTCCTCGTAGCGCTGCGGCTTCTCCAGAAAGTCGACGACCTCCTTGAGAGACTCCTTGGCCTCTTCCTGGCCGGCGACGTCCTTAAAGGTCACGCCCACGTCCTTGGAGGCGATCACGCGCGCGCCGGACTTACCCAGTCCGCCGCCGCCAAAACCGCCGCCGCCAAAGTTCATCGACGGGCCGTCATCGCCCATAGCCTTCTTCATGCGGCGGTTGAGCCACCAACCGATGAGGAAGAAAATCGCCATGGGAAGAATGAGTGTGAGCAGGTAGTAGGTCATCAAACCCGAGTTTTTATCGGGAACGACCGACTCCAGCGAAGCGCCAGACTCAAGC
>CAJMJM010000203.1 GCA_905213725.1 Collinsella aerofaciens | reverse complement strand
CGGGTGGATGTGCGTGCCGTGCTGACGGACGAGAATCGTGCCCGTGGTTACCGTCTGGCCGGCATAGCGCTTCGTGCCAAGGCGCTGACCGCGGGAGTCACGGCCATTACGGGAGGAACCGAGTCCTTTTTTGTGTGCCATTGTGTATACCTACTCTTTCGTTACGAGTGTAATCTACTCGGCGACGGGAGCCTCGGCAACAGCCTCAGCCTCTGCCTTGACAGCCTTCTTGGCGCGGGAGGTAGCCTGAACCTTCACGATCTTCAGCTTGGTGAGCTGCTGACGGTGACCCTTCAGACGACGATAGCGCTTGCGCTTGTGGAACTTGAAGACCAGCTGCTTCTCGCCCTTGAACTGCTCAACGATCTGAGCGGTAACCTTGGCCTTGGCCAGCTTGTCGGGATCGGTGACGATCTTCTTACCATCGTTGAGGAAGATAACCGGCAGGGTGACCTTGTCGCCCGCATTGCCCTCGATCTTCTCGACGGTGATGACATCGTCGGTGGCGACCTTGTACTGCTTGCCGCCCGTGTTAACGATTGCGTACATGTTTACTTGCCCTTCATGCATCAGTTAGTGCAACAGCCGAATATAGTAGCAGGCGAAAATACCCCCGTCAACGAGTATGTGGAGCAAATCCACAAGTTCGCACAGGTATGGGGCTGACGAGTCGGCCCTCGTCGTCCTCGCATGCTTGATTCTGACGCTCGACATCGTAGGAGCAGATGGTCACGAGGTCTTGCATACCGGTGGAAACAATAGGTGCATCCACGCCCGGGGTCAAGCCCTGCAACAAAACATCAGCAGCAGAAAGCAAAATTTCCGGACGCATGGAGCCCTCGTTGTCGGCATGGGTGTCGAGCATGAGCACCAAATGGTCCGGGCGCTCCCCCGCCGTGAGCTCATAGCCCACGAGCGTGTGATCCAAATCCAAGCGCTTGCTCTTTTTGCCGCGCGCGTAGTCGATGCCGTGGCCCGCGCGCAGCGTGTCGATCGCACGACGCACCTCGTCGGCGCTTACGGGCGCCTCGGGATCCAAGTGCAGGTCGATGCGATACGACAGGCGCGTGAGCTGCGCCGTCAACGCCGGCGTGCGCACGTCGATGTACGCCGCCTCGATGGGCGCCAGATCGGCCGGAGACGCCGCAGCCAGGCGCCCAAACGCCTCGTCGAGCGCCACGAACTCGGTCATAAACAGGTCATACCACTCGCAGGTCGACGACGTACCCACCGGCAGCGCCGAAGAGAAGCCCACGCGCATGTGCGGAGAGAATCCCTGCGTGACGGCATAGGGAAGTCCCGCACGGCGCACGATGCGCTCAATGGTATGGATTACTTCGAGATGGCCCAGGTACTTAAGGCGATCGCGCTTGCCATAGCGAACACGAAGCCTAAAGAGCGAGGGGTTGTCGGTCAGGCGCTCACTCATGCGCGATCACCCATCAATACATTCTTGGCGTGGAGCGTGGGGCAGATCCCGCAGCCGGTGCACGACGTGCGGGTACAGTCGGGAGTCGTGACGCCCTCGAGCGAGCGACGGTACTCGCGCTCGAGGAAGCCGCGCGTGCAGCCGGGGCTCACGTGCTCCCACGGCAGGCGCCAGTCCAACTCGTAGGGCAGGTGCACGAGCTCATTGAGGTCGATGCCGTTTTTGGCAGCAGCTTCCTTCCAGTTATCGAGCGAGAAATGCTCTACCAAGGCGTCATAGCGAGCGCCCGAGCGCCAAGCATCGATG
>CAJMJM010000202.1 GCA_905213725.1 Collinsella aerofaciens | reverse complement strand
GCTTCGCGCGCCCCAGCTTGCTCGCTTGGAGGTTGTGGGCATGGCTATGGTCGCGGGCGGTGCTATCGGCAACGCTATCGATCGTTTGGCCTTTGGCTTTGTGACCGATTTTATTGCCACCACCTTCATCGACTTTCCCGTCTTCAATGTGGCCGATATCGGCATTACGGTCGGTGTTGTGCTGGCGCTTATCGGTTACATGTTCTTGAGTCCCGCCGCTCGCGAGGTCGATGCGACTGCTGAGCTCAATGCCCGTGATGAGGCCCGCGCTAAGCGCAAAGCCAAGCAGCGTGGGGAGCGTGCCCGCAAGATTCGCGAAAGGAATGATCGTTAATGGCCGACATCCATATTCTTGTTGCCGACGATTGCTCTGGCCAGCGTCTCGACGCCTTTTTGGGTGCCAACGACGGCTGCCCCACGCGCTCTGCCTGCGCGTATCTGATCGAGGGCGGCGCCGTAATCGTGAACGGCGAGACCTGTCTGTCAAAAAAGTATGCCGTACGCGCCGGTGACCGCATCTCGGTCGACCTGCCCGAGCCGCACGATCCCACCGATGTGATTCCCGAGGCCATCCCGCTCGACATTCGCTATGAGGACGACTATCTCATTGTGCTCTCCAAGCAGCGCGGGCTGGTGTGCCATCCCGCCCACGGCCACGAGAGCGGCACGCTTGCGAACGCCTTGGTCTACCACTGCGGTATCGATCATCTTGGTACCGTGCAGGGTGAGGACCGCCCCGGCATCGTGCATCGCCTGGATCGCGATACCTCGGGCCTTATGCTCGCGGCAAAAGACGACGACACCCAGCGCGCGCTTCAAAATCTCATTCGCACGCGTGCGCTCGACCGCCGCTATATCACGCTTGTCCACGGGCACATCGCCATGGACGAGGGCACCATCAATACCGGTATCGCCCGTTCTACGCGCGACCGCGTCAAGATGGCGGTTTCGGACGACCCCTTTGCCCGTCAGGCCATTACGACCTTTAAAGTCCTCGAGCGCTTTGATTCCACGCGCTTTGACGATGGTTATACGCTCGTTGAGTGCCATCTGTTTACCGGTCGCACGCACCAGATTCGCGTGCATATGCGTCATATCAACCACGCCTGCGTGGGCGATCCACTCTACGGCAAGTGCGATGCGCGCGCCGACCAGGGCCTGACCAGGCAGTTCCTTCATTCCTGGCGCGTGGCGTTCGACCATCCCGTGACGGGGGAGCGCATTGAGTGCCGCGACGAGTTGCCGTGGGATCTCGCTGCGGTTCTCGACGATCTGGCTCCGCGCTCGCTCGGTCGCACGGCCGTTGGAGATGAAATCGTTCCGCAGCTCGGTCTTCTCGAAGCCTAGCCAGTATTAGGTGGTTTCTTGAACTCGGTAAGCCTGCGGTAAGATATACGATTGTTTACGTTACGCGTTGCTGGGAGCCTGCATGCTCGCCTTTTTACAAACCAACACACCCATCGTGATCTTCAACCAGATTGTCGTCACGCTGCTCACGGTCTGCTTTCTGTACCAGGTGGTCTTCTTTGTCATTGGCGCTCTTCGTGGCGAGGTCGCGCCTCCCAAGGCCAAAAAACTCCATCGCTATGCCTTTTTTATCGCGGCGCATAATGAGGAGGCCGTGATCGCCAACCTCGTTCGCTCCATCAAGGACCAGGATTATCCGTCCGAGCTCATCGAGGTTTTCGTGGTCGCCGATGCCTGCACCGACAACACGGCGCAGCTCGCGCGCGAGGCCGGTGCCATTGTTTACGAGCG
>CAJMJM010000201.1 GCA_905213725.1 Collinsella aerofaciens | reverse complement strand
AGGTCGTGAGTTTCGACATGACGCCGGAGGTTACTGGTGCTCCCGCGAACGCTTCTGCGCGTACCGCCTCGTGGTCTTCTTCGAGTGAGCGCGCATTCTCGGTGACCTATCGTTATCACATCGATGCCGCTTATCGCGATATCTATGGGGGTGCGCTTCCGGCGCATCCGTGTATGGACGCGCCGCTGTCCGAGGATATTTCCGAGGACCGTCCGCACATTGCATTCACGCCGTATCTGCAGCAGCTGACGGCCAGTGTTGTTGACGGACTCGAGGATCAGCTCGATCGCGCTCGTGCTATCTATGATTACCTGACACAGCATATCGACTATCGCTATCAGCCACCGTACCTGCTTTTGGGATCTATTGCCGACGACTGTGCGCATTCGCTCCGCGGCGATTGCGGCGTTATGGCGCTCACGTTTATCACCATGTGCCGCATCGCGGGCGTGCCCGCCCGCTGGCAGAGTGGCCTGTATGTTGCGCCTGATTCGGTGGGGCCGCACGACTGGGCAGAGTTCTATACGCCGCAAACCGGGTGGCTCAACGCCGACGTGTCATTTGGATCTTCTGCTCGCAGGATGGGCGAGGAGTGGCGCCGCCGTCACTACTTTGGCAATCTCGATCCGTGGCGTATGGTGGCCAACAATCGATTCCAGGCTGAGTTTGTGCCTGCTTTCGACGGCATGCGTGAGGACCCCTATGACAACCAGATGGGCGAGGCCTCGGTTGACGGACGTGGATGTCGTAAGCGGGAGATGTTGCGCAAGGTTGAGCTTATCAAAATGCTCGAAGTTCCATTTTCGGACTAATCAACAGAAAGCTGTGATAAACTAACTCACGCATTACGTGCCCGAGTGGCGGAATTGGCAGACGCTGTGGACTCAAAATCCACCGTTGGCAACAACGTGCGAGTTCGAGTCTCGCCTCGGGCACCATACATGCAAGTGAGCGTTCAAGGGGGTTGCGGCCCCCTTTTTCGTGCCGAACTCTCGTGAGCGCGCGAAGCGTTAAGCAAACAGGCCTGTGGCCTGTTTGTAGCGGAGCGTGGCGAGGGCGCCACGCGCCCGAAGCCCGGGGCTTCGCGAAGCGAAGGCCCTTCGAGTCTCGCCTCGGGCACCATACATACAAGCGAGCGTTCAAGGGGGTCAAGGCCTCTTTTTCGTGTACGTAATGTGATAACGCGCTGTACGTGTTATTATTCGCAAGGCGTTGTTCCCGCAATGCCCTAAAGAGGAACCCGAGGGCTCCCACCTTTTGGCGCCAATGAGCAGCTGACTGGTCATACAACTTAGATTCCCTTCCTCAAATCGAGGAAGTCTATGTGTACGACCTGGTTGTTGAGAAGCGCCGGGTTATTTTTTTATGAATGGAGGTAGGGAAAATAGCTAAGTCTGATGACACCCGCATCAACGACGAGATCACTGCATCTTCGTGCCGTTTGATTGGCGTCGATGGCTCTCAGCGCGGCCTGTTCGCCATCCGCGATGCCCAGCGCGTCGCCGACGACCAGGGTCTCGACCTGGTCGAGATCGCTCCCAACGCGGAGCCGCCGGTCTGCAAGGTCATGGACTACGGTAAGTTCAAGTACCAGCAGGCCATGAAGGCCAAGGCTGCTCGTAAGAACCAGTCCAAGGTCGAGGTCAAGGAAATGAAGTTCCGACCCAAGATCGACGTTGGCGACTACGAGACCAAGAAGGGCCACGTTCTGCGTTTCCTCAAGAAGGGCGCACGCGTTAAGATCACCATCATGTTCCGCGGCCGTGAGATGGCTCACCCGGAGCAGGGTCTTAACGTTCTCGAGCCACACGCCGAGGATCTCCAGCCTTACGCTACGGTAGAGTCCAAGCCTAAGATGGAAG
>CAJMJM010000200.1 GCA_905213725.1 Collinsella aerofaciens | reverse complement strand
GTCGAGGGCGGCGGCGAGCAGTTCTTTGCGCAGGAAACCTCGAAGGTGATCCAGCGCGCCGTGGACTTCACGAAGAATTTCGGCGACAAATACGCCTCCGTCGAACACCTGCTGCTGGCCCTCGTGGCCGAGCGCGGACAGGCCGCCGACATCCTCAAACGCAGCGGCGCGACGGAAAAGGAGCTGATCGAGGCGATCCGCACCTTCCGCAAGGGTGCGACGGTCGATTCGCAGACCTCCGAGCAGCAGTTCGACGCGCTGGGCAAGTACGCCGTCAACCTCAACGAACAGGCCCGTTCGGGCAAGCTCGACCCGGTGATCGGCCGCGACGAGGAGATCCGGCGCGTGTTGCAGATTCTCTCGCGCCGCACCAAGAACAACCCGATTCTGGTCGGCGAAGCCGGCGTGGGCAAGACTGCCATCGCCGAGGGCATCGCCCACCGTATCGTGGACGGCGACGTGCCCGAAAACCTGAAATCGAAGGTGATCTACTCGCTCGACATGGGCGCCCTTATCGCGGGCGCCAAGTATCAGGGCGAGTTCGAGGAGCGGCTCAAGGCCGTCGTGCAGGAGGTCGTCGCCAGCGAAGGCGAAATACTGCTGTTCATCGACGAGATCCACACCCTCGTCGGCGCCGGCAAGTCGTCGGGCGCGATGGACGCCGCCAATATCCTCAAACCCGCGCTTGCGCGGGGCGACCTGCGGACCATCGGCGCCACGACGCTCGACGAGTATCAGAAATACTTCGAGCAGGACAAGGCCCTCGAACGCCGGTTCCAGAAGGTGATGGTCGATGAGCCGACGCAGGAGGATGCCATTTCGATCCTCCGCGGACTGAAAGACCGTTACGAGAACCACCATCAGGTCCGCATCAAGGACGAGGCGATCGTCGCCGCCGTCGAGCTTTCGACGCGCTACATCACCTCGCGGTTTCTGCCCGACAAGGCGATCGACCTCGTGGACGAGGCGGCTTCGCGCCTGCGTCTGGAGATGAACTCCGTGCCTGAGGAGATCGACACCCTCGACCGGCGTGTGCGCCAGCTCGAAATCGAGCGCGAAGCCATCCGCCGCGAGAAGGATAAGGAGCGTGTGGAGCAGCTCACCAAGGAGATCGAGGAACTGAAGTCCAGAGACGCCGAGATGCGTGCCAAATGGCAGGGCCAGCGCGATCTGCTGAAGAGGATTCAGGAGAACAAGGACCGGATCGAGCAGCTGAAGATCGAGGCCCAGCAGGCCGAGCGGCAGGGCGACTACGGCAAGGTGGCCGAAATCCGCTACGGCAAGATTCAGGAGGCCGAAAAGGAGATCGCCGCCTTTCAGGAGGAGTACAAGCTGGCGTCGGCCAACGGCTCGATGATCAAGGAGGAGGTCGATGCACAGGACGTCGCCGAGGTGGTGTCGCGCTGGACGGGTATCCCCGTGACGCGCATGCTGGCTTCCGAACGCGAGAAACTGCTGCACATGGAGGACGAGCTGCACCGGCGCGTCATCGGTCAGGAGCAGGCCATCGCCGCCATCTCCGACGCCGTGCGCCGTTCGCGCGCCGGGTTGAACGACCCCCGCAAGCCGATCGGCTCGTTCATCTTCCTCGGCACCACGGGCGTCGGCAAGACCGAGCTGGCCAAAGCGCTGGCCGAGTTCCTCTTCAACGACGACTCGATGATGACGCGTATCGACATGAGCGAGTATCAGGAGCGCCACAGCGTGTCGCGTCTGGTGGGAGCGCCTCCGGGATACGTCGGTTACGACGAGGGCGGCCAGCTCACCGAAGCCGTGCGCCGCAAGCCCTATTCGGTCGTGCTGCTCGATGAGATCGAGAAAGCGCACCCCGACGTCTTCAACATTCTCCTGCAGGTGCTCGACGACGGCCGTCTGACCGAC
>CAJMJM010000199.1 GCA_905213725.1 Collinsella aerofaciens | reverse complement strand
GCCGTACGGATGCCGTGGACCATCAGGCCAAACCCGGTGGTCGAGATAATTTCGTCAATCGTAAAGCAACGACCGTCGACCCAGCAGACGGTGACCGGCACGACCTGTCCGCCCGCGAGGATGCGAGCCACGACGTCCACATACTGCTTGTGCACGCGCCGAGTTTTGCCATCTGTCTGTCGATATTCCATGCCTCCTATTATCGAACGCATGTTTGCATATTGTAAAGCGAACAGACTGTGGTTTTGGGATGTTGGGGCACGCACACGTGTCCTCATGGTGTGTTAGCAAAAAGAACACCCGCGGTCAACAGGGCTAATATTCATTATTAGTGCCAAAAAATTCACTTCTCCCATCAGAACTCGGTAAAGAAACCCGCAGGAGGTGATACGATTTATCATGTTTTTGTAACGTGCCTGCAAACTTCGAGAAAGCCCATATATGGACGTAACGTTCTCAACCTTCCTCGGCCAAATTGTGTCGAACCCAGTCCTTGCCGTCACCGTGATCCTCGCGCTCGGCGCCATCTTCGTCAATGGATGGACCGACGCGCCCAACGCCATCGCGACCTGCGTCACTACGCGTTGCATGCCCGCCCGCGCCGCCATTCTCATGAGCGCCGCATTCAACTTCCTCGGTGTGCTCATCATGACGCACTTTAATGCGAGCGTCGCCAATACCATCTCGCATATCGTCGACTTTGGCGGAAACAGCACCATGGCGCTCGCCTGCCTGTGCGCGGCCCTGTTCTCCATCGTCGTCTACGGCGCCACAGCGTCGCGTTTTGGCATCCCCACCTCGCAAAGCCACAGCCTTATCGCCGGCCTGACCGGTGCCGCTATCGCCCTCGGCGGCGCGAGCAGCGTCAACGTCCACGAGTGGATGAAGGTCATCTACGGCCTGGCGCTCTCCATCGGCCTGGGCTTTGTCATGGGCTGGGTCCTGTGCAAACTCGTCTCGATTCTTTTCGCCGCCGCCAACAGGCGACGTGCCAATGTCTTCTTTAAATACGCTCAGATCGCGAGCGCTGCGGCCATGAGCTTTATGCACGGCGCGCAGGATGGACAGAAGTTCATCGGCGTGCTCTTTTTAGGCGTGGCCTTCGCAAACGGCCAGACCAGCGTCGGCGATGCCGGCATCCCCATCTGGATTATGCTGCTGTGCTCGGCCACTATGGGTATCGGTACCAGCGTGGGCGGTGAGCGCATCATCAAGTCCGTCGGCCAGAGCATGGTTAAGCTCGAGAAGTATCAGGGCTTCTCCGCCGACCTCGCGGGCGCCGCGAACCTGCTGCTTGCCACCCTTACCGGCATCCCCGTGTCCTCCACACACATCAAGACCTGCGCCATCATGGGCGTCGGTGCCGTCAAGCGCCGCTCGGCCATCAACTTCGGAGTCGTCAAGGACATGATGTTCACCTGGTTCTTCACCTTCCCCGCCTGCGGACTCATCAGCTTTGTCATGGCCAAGCTGTTCATGATGTTCCTCTAATCAAACCGAACGTCCATCCGGACCGCAACACTTCGCCCACCCGTCTTCGCCTCGAAAGGACCCACCCATGGCAAAGAAACCCGATTCGTTCTACTTTGACAACTACGTCGCTTGCGCCGACCTCGCCGTCCAGGCCGCAGAGCTGCTCACCAAGATTTTTGAGAACTTCGATCCCGCGCAGATTCACGACATGCTCAATAAGATGCATGCGATTGAGCATGCGGCAGACAAGAAGCACCACGAGCTCGAAGACGCCCTGCTCACCGCCTTTATCACCCCGCTCGAGCGCGAGGATCTGGATCTGATGAGCTGCGCGCTCGACACCGTGCTCGACCGTATTGAGGGCGTCGTGCAGCGCGTCTACTTCACCAACATTCAGAGCATCCATCCCGACGCCATCGTCATCGCC
>CAJMJM010000198.1 GCA_905213725.1 Collinsella aerofaciens | reverse complement strand
TGGCCTCGACGACCCCATCTTAGACGAAAGCGCTACGGCGGAAACCCCCGGCGCCGAAGATGCAGGCGAGCAAAACGACGATGCGCCCGCTCAGGACGACCACCCCGTACAGGATGCTGCTCCGCAAGCTGCGGGCCCTATCGAGATTTCTTCGGAAGAAGAGCTCGACGCCGTCATGGACTCCATGATGGATGCCGTCAAAGCGATGAAAGACGCCGTGGCCGACGCTGACGTTGACGCCGAGGAAGAGGAGGCCGCCGAGGCAGCCTCGACCTTCGTACCCGGCGAGACTCCGGTTGCCGACCAGGGCAGCGCCATGCCCTCGTTTCTGCAGCTCGAGCATCCCACGATTGGCGCCGATGCGGTCGACCCGCACGCAGCAGGCTTTTCTGTGGTCGAGGGCGGCACCGGCAATATCGCCGCGCCGCAGGCTACCGATGCGGACGCTGCCGACACCGCTCGCCCGACCGCCCCGCACTCCCCCGCCGCGAGCCGCGATCTGGGGACCGCCGTTTCGAACACCGCGAACGCCGTGGGCACCTTTATCGCCCAGGGCGCCTCGGCCATGCGCGAGATGAACGCCGCGAAAAAGGCACTTGCCGATGCCCGTGCCCACCTGGCCGAACTTGAGCAGCGCATTGCCGACCAGACCGAGGAACTCGAGACGCGCCAGGATATCGCAGGCCGCTACGACCAGATCGTCGCCGACCAGCGCCAGGCGATTGCCACGGCCCAAAAGACTGCAGCGGCCGCCGAGATTGATCGTGATGCCCACGCCTCCAAAGCGACAGAGCTCAAGGGTCAGCTCGAACAAATGAAGACAGAGGATGACGCGACTGAGCTCCGTCTGAAGGCCGCGCTCGATGCCGTGGAGGCCCGCGAGGCGAGCTCGCGCGAGACCGGCAACCGCCTCGTTCGACGTCTTGAGGATTCCAAGCGCATCCGCGACAAGGTGAAGGCAGAGCGAGACGCCGGCATTGCCGCCGCACAACAAACCGTCGACGCCACGCGCGCCCAGCTCGAGACGCTGCGTCATGAGTATGCCGAGCTGCAACGCAATCCCTCGGCAAATCCCGCCAACTATACGGTGCGCACCAGCGAGCTCTCGATGCAGATTTCCGACACGGCAGACGCCCTGCGTAAAGCCGAAGAAGATGTCCCGCGCATCACCGCCGACCTTGAGCACTCGCTTGCCGCAGCCGAGCAGGCCGTCGAGCAGGCTCAAGCCCCTATCGCCGACGCAAAACGCGCGCACCAAGCCGTGACGACCGAAGCCGATGCCGCGCGCGACGAGCTGCAGACGGCGAAGACCGCCGCCGCGACTCGTCAGCGCGAACTGCGCGAGAAGATCGCCGCGGAGGACAAGGCACGCCGCGAGCAGGAGCAGACCATCGCCAACGCCCAAGCAGATGCCGCACATGCGCAGTCGATCATCGTACAGGCGAACGTAGTGCTCGACCACCCAGAGATCACTGAGTCGCTTGCAGGATCCTTGGCCCGAGACAAAGCCGAACACGCCGAGACCGAGCGAGAAGTCGCCCAGCTGGAGGCCACCGAGGACGCGGTGCGCGAGCGTACCCGCGACTCACGCATCAAATTCACCGGCGCCATCGTCTGCATCGTCGCCGCAATCCTGGTGATCATCCTAGTCTGGCTGTTCGCAAGCAAGTAGTCGTTGGGGACGTTCTTAAACGACTGGTCAAACAAGAACGTCCCCAACGACTAGCCCAATGACGAGAGTGGATAATCTCCCACTTTGAGCCCCCAAGCAGGCCAAAAACGGGAGATTATCCACTCTCATTCTGCAGGCACTCATTTAAGTACGTCCCCAATGAGTACCTGCCGATGCTTTGGCAAAGTCAGACACTATGACCCAATCCAGGGGCACGGAAACGACAGGAGCCCCCGCTC
>CAJMJM010000197.1 GCA_905213725.1 Collinsella aerofaciens | reverse complement strand
CCGCTCCGGCGCGCTGGGTTTGTATTCCTGCTTCCGGGCTTTGTGCTCGGCGGGGCGCCGGCGGGGGGATGTTGGGCTGGGGGATGATCCTGCGTCCCCGCGCGGGCACCCCCGGTTATCCAACCTCTTCGATAGGAGCTTTTTCCACATGGCAGATATCGCATTCGAGAAGGACCTCTCCGTCGCCGAGACCGGCATCGAGGGCCTCAAGGTCGTCGACCTGGCCGTCCACGGCGACTCGCGCGGCTGGTTCAAGGAGAACTGGCAGCGCGCCAAGATGACCGCCCTGGGCATCCCCGATCTCAGGGTCGTCCAGAACAACATCTCCTATAACGACAGCCGCGGCGTCACCCGCGGCATCCACGCGGAGCCCTGGGACAAGTTCATCTCCGTGGCCCGCGGCTCGGTCTTCGGCGCCTGGGTGGACCTGCGCGAGGGCAGCGAGACCTTCGGCAAGGTCTACACCTGCACGCTCGACCCGTCCAAGGCCATCTACGTCCCGCGCGGCGTGGGCAACTCCTTCCAGGCGCTGGAGGACGGCACCGCCTACACCTACCTGGTGGACGCCCACTGGTCGCTGGAGCTCAAGAGGACCTACACCTTCGTGAACCTCGCCGACCCCGAGCTCGCCATCGAGTGGCCGATCCCTCTCGACGAGGCCACGGTCTCCGAGGCCGACCTCAACCACCCGTACCTTAAGGACGTCGTCCCCATGGCGCCGAAGCGCACCCTCGTCACCGGCTGCAACGGCCAGCTGGGCCGTGCGGTCCGCGCGCTCGCCGAGGAGCGCGGCCTCGCCGGCAGCTTCGACTACTGCGACATCGACACCTTCGACATGTCCGACCCCGACGCCTATTCCAAGTACGACTGGTCGCTCTACGGCACCGTCATCAACTGCGGCGCCTACACGGCGGTCGACAGGGCCGAGACCCCCGAGGGCCGCGTGACCGCCTGGAAGGCCAACGCGACCGGCCCGGCCCTTCTCGCACGCACCTGCTCTGAGCACGGCATCACCCTCGTCCACGTGTCCAGCGACTACGTCTTCGACGGCACCGCCGAGGTGCATACCGAGGACGAGCCCCTCAGCCCGCTGTCCGTCTACGGCCAGACCAAGGCCGCCGGCGACATCGCCGTGGCCGGGTGCCCGCGCCACTACATCATGCGCAGCTCCTGGGTCATCGGCGAGGGGCACAACTTCGTCAGGACCATGAAGGGCCTGTCCGACCGCGTCGCCGACCCCGAGGACGGGCTCACGCAGGTCACGGTCGTGGACGACCAGCTGGGCCGCCTTACCTTCACGCGCGACATGGCCGAGGCCATCTTCCGCGTGCTGGGGACGCACGCCCCCTACGGCACCTACGACTGCACCGGCTCCGGCGCCGTGAGGAGCTGGGCGGATCTCGCCCGCGCCGTCTTCGCGGCCGTCAGCGGCAGCGGCGAGAGGGTCGTGCCGGTCAGCACCGCCGACTACTACGCGAGCGCCGCCGGTCCCGTCGCCTCGCGCCCGGTCCACTCCGCGCTCGACCTTTCCAGGCTCGAGTCGGTCGGGTTCCACATGCCCGACTGGGAGGAAGAGCTGGGGGAGTACCTCAAGACGCTCTAGCCGCCGCTATTGAATTGACGAGAGTAAATAGCCACCGTTTTTTGACGGTGGCTATTCTTGTTGGAGGCTATTTGCGCAGTGGTGCCAATAGTATTTTGCGAAGGATCTACCTCTCGCTTGACTTGGTGGAGGAGCGGCCGGGCTGATCGTTATAGGCGTATTTGCTGTACACGTTGACCTCCCACTGCTTTTTTTCGACCTTTGCCACGGAATCCAGGATGAATCCGGTCGCAAGGCTCAGACCGCACAGGAACATAAACGAGGCGGCGAGTATGGCGGTGGGGAAGCGCGGGACGAGGCCGGTCTGAAAGTACTCGATAAAGACAGGAATGCCCAAAGCCAGGCCGA
>CAJMJM010000196.1 GCA_905213725.1 Collinsella aerofaciens | reverse complement strand
TGATGCTGTTCACGAGCTTGGCAAGACCGGACATGCGGTTGGAAGCCTGGATCTTGAGGCTAACATGCTTGGCAGCAGCCATGTCGAGACGCTTGGTGACGGTCTTGAGGGCAGCCTGGGCCTTCTCGGCGTCGCCCTCGGCGACGGCGGACTGGACGTGCTTGGTCAGCGTCTTGAGCTCGGACTTGACAGCCTTGTTACGCATGCGAGCTGCCTCATTGGTGCGGATACGCTTCTTCTGAGACTTGATGTTTGCCACTTCTGGAGTTCCTTTCGAGTTCCTTGCAAAAAATGTATGACACCTCTGAGACACGGTGAGGTCATGCAAGCGCCTACTATAGCACGCTCCCCCTCAAAGGGATAGAACGAATTTGTCAAATAGGCAGGTATCATCACGATTTTCTCAAGATGTTCGTAATCCAGAGCAAAAGCGCGGTCTCCGAATCGGCCGAACCCTTGAGTGCGAGCTCCACATCGACCGCGCCCTCGAGCGCACCGACAAGCTCCGCCATAGAAAAACGCCGCGCCCAGGTCAGGTGATTCTTGACCTGCCAGGACTGGAGCTTAAGCGTTGCGGCCAGCTCACGACCCTGTCCGCGCGCATCGAGCGCCTTGGCAACGATAAGCTCGCGAATGCGGCCGCACAACAATGTGTACGTCCACACGTAGCTCTTGGCGGGCAGTAGATTGAAGAGCTCGAGCGAGCGGTGCATGTCACGGGCCGAGACTGCATTGAGAAAGTCCCAGGGTTGAACCTCGGCCGTACGTACAATCCAGTGCTCAACGTCGGCGAGCTCAATCTGGGGCGCCTCGACCATCTGGGCAAGCTTAGCCAAGTCGTTATCGAGCATGCGAGTGTTTTCACCCGAACGCGAGACGAGTTCCTCGGCGGCCGCCGTCGAGATCGACTTGCCGTGCTGCGACGCCATCTGTTGCACGCGGCGCGGTAACTCCCAGCGCTTGGTGCCGGAGCAATCGATCACGGCCTTCTTGTCGATCTTGGCGATCGCCTTATACAGGCGCGTGTTCTTGGCAAGCGAATCGGCGATTATGAGGCAAACCGTCGTGGGGCTGGGACTCGCCAGATACTCGACAAGCGGCTCGGAAATCGCTTTGGCGAGTTTTGAGCAGCCGTCAAGGATTACCAGGCGAAACTCGCTGCCCATGGGAAAGGTGTTGAGCGATCCGATAATCGACTCGATATCGGGGTCTTTGGTCATATCGCGCTCGTCGAGGTTGAACTCGACCATGCCCGTCTTTTCCAGACGCGCCTTCATACGCGAGACGGCGTGGTCGCGTTTGACTCCGTCGGTACCGACAATCAGATATGCCGGCAGCAGACCGGTTTCGGACATCGCGCTCCCCTCCCGCAGGCTCTCGTGTTCGTACCGTGCCATTCTAGCCCACGGGCTTATCCCGCGCCAACGGCAGCATCACGGTCGCTGGCATCGCATGGCAAATCCGGTTACGGTCGGCGAGACGGTAATGTCTCCTTGTTCGATGGTGCATGCGAACGCGCCGCCCGCATCGCGAACGGCATCGATGCAGGCATCGGTTGGATGGCCGTAGCGGTTGCCCTCGCCCGCACTCGCGATAGAGAGCTCGGGCTTAAGCGTTTCCAGCAGGTCTGTATCGACAGAAACTTTTGAGCCGTGATGCCCCAGCTTGAGCACATCGATATCGCCCACCTCCTGTACAAACTCGCGCTCCTGATCGAGCTCGGCATCACCAGTGAGGAGCATACGCAGGCTCTTACCTTCCTGAGCATAGGAGAGCAGCAAGACAAGCGAGTCCTCATTGCCCTCACCATCCACCGTGTCAAACGGCCACATCACACGAGCCCGAAATGCGCCGATATCGACCGTGTCTCCGCGAGCTACCTGCCGATACGTTACGCCGGGGCGATTCAGGACCTCAACAGGCGCGCCGTCCAGCGCATCGGCCGCGACCGCAATGGTTCCAACCG
>CAJMJM010000195.1 GCA_905213725.1 Collinsella aerofaciens | reverse complement strand
GTTCCTTTTTTTTTTTTTTTTTCTTCTTCGCTTGGGGCTTCCCCTTCCCTTCTCCCCCTCCCCCTCTTCTCGCTTCTCCCCCCCCCGCCGCCGCGTTGCTGCTTTGTGCCGTATAATGACCACTACCTATGACGCGATACAAAAGAAAGGTGTTTGCCCATGCAGGCACAGAAGGCGGAGGGAACCCGCGACCTTATCGGCGCCGAGATGCGCGCCTGGCAAAAGATGCAGCAGATTGCGGCCGGCGTGTTCGAGCCGTTTGGTTTTAAACCCATCGAGACGCCCGCGATCGAACAAGTGGACGTGTTTGTCCACGGTATCGGCCAGTCGACCGACGTCGTGCGCAAGGAAATGTTCCGCGTGTTTAGCGGTGCCAACCTGGAGCGCGTCTTTACCGAGGGCACCGACACCAAACTCAAGCCCAAGCAGCGCCTGGCACTTCGCCCCGAGGGCACGGCCGGCGTGGTGCGCGCCGTCGTCGAGAACAACCTGGTGCCCCAGGGCTCCACGCCGTTTAAGGCGTACTACGCCGAGGCCATGTTCCGCGGTGAGCGTCCCCAGAAGGGCCGCCTGCGCCAGTTCCACCAGGTGGGCATCGAGTGGCTCGGCGCTCCCGATCCGGCGGCAGACGCCGAGTGCATCATCATGCTCATGGAGTTCTACAAGCGCCTGGGCTTCGATCTTTCCAAGCTTCGTCTGCTCATCAACTCGATGGGTGACGCCCAGTGCCGTCCGGCTTATCGCGAGCAGGTTAAGCAGTTCATCCTCGATCACGCCGACGAGATGTGCGATGAGTGCCGCGAGCGCGCCGAGCTCAACCCGCTGCGTGCCTTCGACTGCAAGAACGACCACTGCCGCGAGATCATGGCCGAGGCTCCGCTGATGGGTGACAACCTGTGCGATGAGTGCCGCGAGCACTACGAGCAGGTCAAGCGCTATCTGGATGCCGCCGGTATCGAGTATGTCGAGGATCCCACCTTGGTGCGCGGCCTGGACTACTACACCCGTACTGTCTTTGAGGTCGAGGCCCCTGGCGCCGGCGTCGGCTCCATCGGCGGCGGCGGCCGCTACGATGGCCTGGTCGAGCTCGAGGGTGGCAAGCCCACGGCGGGCGTCGGCTTTGCTGTCGGTTTTGAGCGCGCCCTGCTGGCCCTGCAGGCCTTTGGCAGCGATTTGGGTGCCGATGAGGCCCCGTGCGTCTATGTCGCCAACGCCGGCAAGGAGCTGCGTCAGAACGTCTTTGCCATTACGCAGGAGCTTCGCGCCGCAGGTATCGTGACCGAGGCCGACTATCAGGGTCGTTCGCTCAAGGCCCAGTTTAAGCAAGCCGATAAGGTAGGCGCCAAGCTCATCTTGGTCCTGGGTGGCGACGAGCTTGCCGCCGGCAAGGTCAAAGTGCGCGACATGCAGAGCCATGACGAGGTGCTCGCCGATCTGGACAACGTCGTCGAGGCGGTTCGCGAGCGCCTGTAGCGCATCTTTTTGAGCTTCGGGCCTGCTAACGTGCCCTGCTCATGGAGAGCGATTGTTACGGGGGTGTTTCGCTTTTATGCGGAATGCCCCCGTTTACGTATGCCGCCCACCGAGAAATACGACCATTTAGGGCAAAAACCTTTGCAATGCAGAAAATACTTTTGTGTGGTAAAGCGCAATCAGTGTCGAAAGTATTTCTCAAGCGCCTATAATGAATACCGCATGTTACGTGCATAGAAGGAGGAATGGGAGGAAACGTGGCTGAGAACCTAAGCAACCAGTCTGTACCCGAAGCCGCGGCGCGCGTCGCTGCCGTGGTCAACCGCCTCGTTAACCGAATCGGCTCGAATGCCGAGTCCAGGGAGCGTCTCGCCGAGATCGAGATCCCCGAGGAGCTGCGCGACAATCTGGCGCTGTTCTTGCGCCTGGAGCGCCGTGTGCTTAGCGAGTATGATCCCGAGATCGCGGACCTGTTCGACAAGATTTTGACAGCCGAGATTGTGGTCAATGCCGGCAACCCCGGTACCTGCGCTGCCGACGAAGCCGTC
>CAJMJM010000194.1 GCA_905213725.1 Collinsella aerofaciens | reverse complement strand
ATTTTACGACCTACCGCACTGCCCAAAGCTCAAACGATATGGTGCCGACGGTTTTTCGCCGCGGTGTCTACCGCACGATTCGCGGCAGCCTCAAACGCTTCTTGTCTATCGTCGTGATCACCGCGCTCGGCGTGAGCGTGATGTGCGGTCTTAAGGCGGGCTGCGAGGATCTGTGCGATTCGGTCGACGCCTACTTTGACCAGCAGAATGTCTATGACATTAACGTGCAGTCGACCTATGGCCTTACGCGCGACGACCTTGCTGCGATCCAAGAGGGCGACGGCGGCGAGACGGCCGAGGGCATCTATACCGAGACTGCCTATACCGCCGTGGGCACAACGCGCGAGCGCGTGGTCGTGCAAAGTCTCTCCAAGGAGAACATCGATCAGCCAGTGCTCGTGAACGGCGATTTGCCTGAGAGCGCCGATGAGGTCGCGGTGACTTCGAAGTTCCTGAAGGCTTCGGGCAAGAAAATCGGCGATACGGTGAGCTTTGCCGCCAACGATGCGAGCTCGTCGAACCAAAGCGCCAAGGATCAGTTTGCCGTGGGCGATTACACCATTACGGCCGAGGTCCTCGATCCTACCGACGTGAGCTCCGACTCGACAGTCAACGCCTTTCGCGCTGCTTCGACTGCGGACTATAAGTTCTACGTGAGCGAGGACGCTGCGACATCTTCTTCCTACTCCGCGGTCCACGTGATCGTCGAGGGAGCCAAAAGCCTCAATTCCTATTCGGATGCCTACGCGGCAAAGATCAATGAGGTCAAGGGCAATATCGAGAAGATCCGCGAGGAGCGTGAGAATGCGCGCGCTCAGGAGCTGACGGTCGACACGCCGGCAAGCTTGGATGCGGCCGAGCGCCAGGCCGGCCTGCTCTTTGGGATCGTGCAGGACAGCATCGACCGCATGGCCGAGGGCAGCGAGGAACGCGCGCAGGCGCAGGCCGAGTTGGACCAGCGTCGCGCCGCCGCCGACCAACAGTTTGCCGATGCCCGCGCCGAGCTTTCCGATCTGGGCGAATGCACCTGGTACATCCAGGACCGCGGCAATATCGCAAGCTACTCAAGCGTGGAGAGCGATAGCTCGTCAATTGAGGCCATCGCCACGGTGTTCCCGTTCATCTTCTTTATCGTCGCCGTGCTCATCAGCCTTACCACCGCCACACGTATGGTCGAGGAGGAGCGCACGCTCATTGGCCTGTACAAGGCGCTCGGCTATTCGCGCGGACGTATCCTGTCCAAATACGTGGACTATGCGCTGTGGGCTTGTCTGATCGGCGGCGTGCTCGGCAACATCATCGGCTTTGTGGGGCTGCCGCTGTTCCTGTTTACGGTGTTCGATGACATGTACTCTCTGCCCCAGATGCTGCTTTCGTACGACATCGTGTCGTCGCTCGTGTCGGTTGCGCTGTTTGCCGTGGGCGTGGTGGGCGCCACGATTATCGCCTGCCGCCACGAGATGGCCGAGACGCCGGCTTCGCTCATGCGCCCCAAGGCGCCGCGTGCCGGCTCGCGCATCTTGCTTGAACGCATCGGCTTTATCTGGCACCGCATGGGCTTTTTGAACAAGGTGGCAGCGCGTAACCTGTTCCGCTACAAAAAGCGTGCCCTTATGACCATCTTCGGTATCGCCGGCTGCACGGCGCTCGTGATCTGCGGCATGGGCATCCGCGATACGTCGGTGGCGCTTTCGCCCAAACAGTACGGGCATATCACGCGCTATGACCTGCTGGCGGTTGCCAATCCCGATGACTTTACGCAGACGTGCGCGGCGCTCGACGAGCGAAGCGCGGCCAAGGATTCCGACGTGACCGTGACTTCGACGCTGCCGATCATGACCGACAACGTCACTTTTACGTTTGGCGGCAAGAGCGAGACCGTACAGCTCATTGTGATTCCCGACGACCGCACGGGTGACTTGGGTGACTACGTGCGCCTGGAGGATGAGTCCAAAGAACCGCTCGCCTTGCGTGACGGGGACGTGTACTTGAGCAAGAGCTCGCAACTGGTGCTGGGGATTCAGCCGGGCGACACAGCACACGTCCAGGATTCGTCGCTCAACGTCGCCAAGGTCAAAGTCAGCGACATCTCGCTCAACT
>CAJMJM010000193.1 GCA_905213725.1 Collinsella aerofaciens | reverse complement strand
GAGTACGTCGATGTTGATGGCGCCGTAGCGAGGCCTGGTGTGTACCAGCTCAAAGACGGAGCGCGGGTATCCCTAGCGATCGATGCCGCCTGAGGGCTTACGGCCGAGGCGGATGTGACAGGTCTTAATCGTGCGTCCAAGATCACAGATGGTCAAAAGATCTATGTGCCGACGGTAGGGGAGCAACATGCGGCTGCGGCGGTCGGCGGGGCCGAAAGCGGTGCTGCCACGACTCTTGGTGCGGGGTCTTCGTCGGGGCTCGTGAACATCAATACGGCAAGTGCGGCAGAGCTGCAGACGCTTTCGGGCATCGGGCCTTCTATGGCCCAATCGATTATCGACGAGCGGACGCAAAACGGGGCCTTTGCCTCGGTTGGTGACCTTATGCGCGTATCGGGGATCGGTGAGAAGAAACTCGCCAAAATCAAAGATTGCATCTGCGTATGAGTGCGACCGAGCGCGAGCATGTGATGCCACCGCGCCCATTGATGCCGTGGACCATAGCCCTTTGTGCCGGCTTGGGTGCGAGCTGTGGTCTGGTACTTAACGTGGCAGCCGATGCGCTGCTGGGAGAGCGGACAGCGCCCGTCACATTGCTTATGGCCATTCCCGTTGCGGCTGCGGCGTGCATCGTATTGGCTCGGTCCTACATGCGCCTTGTGCGGTGGAAGCGATGGCTGTATGCCGCGGCTCTCGGCCTCGTGGCGGGAGCTTTCGTGTCCACGGGCTGGGCGATAGGGGCGCTTCACGCATCGAGGGCACTGGATAATCGGGCTGCGAGCAATCTCGAATTTTATGTACAGGGCGATCCTTCCATCAATGACGGTGTGTACTCCTATACCTGTGATGCGTATGCGGGCGAAAAGCGTTTGGGTCAGGTACGGCTGTCGTGTGATCGAGAGCTCGGCGCCGGTTCGCATGTACGTGCTATCGGGCGAATTTCGCGCTTTGAGAATGATGCGTATGGGCGCTCACGCGTGCTTCGGGGCGAGCTTCGAAAGGTTAAAGTCGTCCGGTTGGTATCGGTCGACGAGGGCTCTCCGGGGCCGTTGCTTTGGCTTCGAAACGAGCTCCTTGCCGTTATCGCGCCCGCGACCGATCCGGCGCGCTCGCTCATTGCCGGCGTTGTCTGCGGACGCTCGGCCGAGCTGCGTGCCCTGCCGGCGGGCGATTGGTTTTCGGTAACGGGCACCGCACATCTCATTGCCGTCTCGGGCAGCCATCTTGCCATCGTTGGGTTTGTGATTGAGAGCGCCCTGCAAAAGACGCGCCTCTCTCGTGGGCTGCAGCGGGGGCTGTTGGTGCTGGCCCTTGCTACCTATGCCGTCTTTACGGGCGCCTCGCCCTCGGCCGTGCGCGCGTATTGCATGGTGGCGGCGACGCTTGTTGCCAACGGCTCCGGACGGCGTCGGCATGGCCTCTCGGCCCTATTTTTGACCATGGCAATCTTTGTGCTGCTGCGGCCGACGGTATTGTTCGAGATGGGTTTTCAGCTTTCGTGCGCCAGCGTTTTTGCCATCCTTTGTTTTTGCCCCTACGCTACCTACGCCTTGGGTGAGCTGGGTGTGCCATCGGGGGTTGGCAGTGTATTATCTGTCACGCTGTGCTCGCAACTCGCGACACTTCCCGTAACCATTCCCGCGTTTGGGACGTTTTCGCTCATTGCTCCGCTTGCAAATGCCGTGATCGGTCCGGTGATAAGCGTGCTGCTCGCTGTATCGGTTGTGTTGGTGCCCTGCTCGCTTGTGCCGCTGTTGCGTCACGGGGCGCTCGTGGTGCCCATGATTGTCGCTCGCTGCGCCCTGTTCTTTGAGCAGCTCTTTGCCGCCGTTCAGTGCGCATCCGTTAGCGTGCCGCCCGATACGCCCTTGGTATATGTGGTGCCGTTCGCGCTGGCGGTCCTCTTGGTCTGGTGGCCACGCCCCCGCGCGCGGCCCATGGCAGTGGGGCTGCTGTGTTTGATGCTTGCAGCGGGTGTTCCGTATGTCTATTGGGATCGATGTGCGCCGCCTTCGGTAACAGTCCTCGATGTCGGCCAAGCCGATGCGATTCTGGTTCGTCAGGGTAGCGCCGTGGCGCTTGTCGACTGTGGGCTCGATGAGCGCGTGGTG
>CAJMJM010000192.1 GCA_905213725.1 Collinsella aerofaciens | reverse complement strand
TCGAGTGTCATAGTACGCCTTTCCCCCACAGGCCCCTTGCCTGCTGGCTGCTCATGTGACGCGGGCCCCCTGCCCCCGCCACGCTTCAGAGCGTGATTGTTCACGCCCTTACACAAAAAGAGCGTCCCGCATGCAGGACGCTCTTAGCATGTACAAGTTCGCTACTGAATATTGTCGCGAATGCCCAGAGCCTTGATGAGCTCACGGTACTCGACGATGTCGTTCTTCTTGATGTAGGAGAGAAGACGACGACGACGACCGACGAGCATGAGCAGGCCACGACGGGTGTGGAAGTCCTTCTGGTGGGACTTCATGTGCTCGGTCAGCTCCTTGATGCGCTCGGACAGGATGGCGACCTGAACCTTGGGGTTGCCGGTGTCGACCGGGGTGTTACCGAACTGGGCAGTCAGCTCCGCCTTGCGCTCTTTGGAAACAGTCATTGTTTCACCTTTCGTTTTGCGTCGCCATCGGGCGACTCGATTCGCCTCGGACTGGGAAGCCGCCGGTGGAGCGAGCAACCAAGGTCGAGGTACTAACAGGCCGATATGTTACCACAAGCAGCCCGCCCCTGCGCATCATCACCGACCCAACATGAATTCCATCGCACGGAGGCGCTGATCGGTGTGCGTGGCGGCCCAAACATGCGAAAGCCCGAGCAAGAATGCCGCCGTATGCGGGTCGATTCGCTCGGCCATGAGCGCATCGAAGGTCATGGACATGAGGGCGCGCAGCCATGCGACCTCACCGGTCGACACCAACTCGGCACCCGGAACGCTCGACGCGCACGAGCCGCACATGAGCCCGCCGGCCTGGGGCGAAAAATACGACAGCATGGGGTCTCCGCACAGCACGCAGGCCGAAAAATCGGGTCGGTAGCCAACGTGCGACAGCAGCTTATAGACAAAGGCCGCCACGAGCAGATCCATATGCGCTGTGTCGAGCCCGCTGCCCACCAGGGCAAGCGCTCGCTGCGTTATGGCAAAGGTAAACGGGTCCTCGGCGTCCTCGAACGAGCACACGCGCGCGACCTCGGCGATCGCGCTTGCGGCGCAGGTCGTCTCGTAATCGGGCGCAGCGCCGAGCGGCGCTTCCATAAGCTCGGCCTGGGAAACCACGTCGAGCGACCGCCCATGCGCGAGCAGCATGTCGACGGTACAGAACAGCTCACAGCGCGCAGCCAGGCGCCCACCGGGTTTACGGGCACCCTTTGCCACGGCACGAACCTGCCGACCTCGCTCATCAAGCATCGTCAAGATCAGATCGGTCTCCTTGAGCTTGGTCTTATCGAGGACGAGCACCTTTGTGCGATATGTCCGTGAGCCTGCCATGAGCGCTGCGCGCCCTTAGTCCTCGGCGCTATACCCAAAGCGGCGAATCTGGGCCTCGTCGTCACGCCAGCCGGCCTTGACCTTCACGTCCAGCTCCAAAAAGACCTGCGTGCCAAAGATGCGCTCAAGATCGCGCCGGGCATCGATACCGATATGCTTGATCATCTCGCCGCCCTTGCCGATGATGATGCCCTTTTGGCCCTCGCGCTCGACGTAAATGGTGGCGTGCACGCGCAGTACCTTCTTGGTCTGCTCGAGCGCATCGCAGATCACGCCAACGGAGTGCGGGATCTCATCACGGGTGCGGCGCAAGACCTTCTCGCGCACAAACTCGGCATCGAGCGTCTCATCGGAAGCGTCGGTACCCATGTCCTCGGGGAACCAACGCGGACCCTCGGGCAAAAAGAGCGCAACGGTCTCGATGAAGGCATCGACGTTGAAGTTCTTGACCGACGACGTAACGATCTCGTCGTCATACTCCATGAGCTCGTGGGCGGCCTTGAGCTGCTCCATGACCTGGGCGGGATCGGCCTCATCGGCCTTGGTGAGCGCCAGGACCTTCATGCACCGGGCGCATCTGACGCGCTCGGCACCCCCAGCGACTCCCCTGCCAATCGGCTTGGTGGCATCAATCAAAAACGCGACGACATCGACATCGTTCAGCTCGAACAACGCGCTCTTGTTGAGCTCGGATCCCAGACCGTCCTTGGGCTTATGAATACCCGGGGTATCGACAAAGACCAGCTGGTAGCCGGGACGGTTGACGACGGCGCGCATGCGGCGGCGGGTCGTCTGGGCCACCGGTGAGGTGATGGCGACCT
>CAJMJM010000191.1 GCA_905213725.1 Collinsella aerofaciens | reverse complement strand
TCGGCGCCCATCTGATCAATGATGACGCGCGAGTCGATACCCGTGGCGACGTTAAAGGCGATGCGGTTGGTGATGTTAGCCTTGATAAGGCCCGTCACCACGTTAGAGCTCGGGCGCTGCGTGGCCACGATAAGGTGGATACCGGCGGCACGGCCCAGCTGAGCAATACGCACGATCGAGGCCTCGACATCCTTACCGGCGACCATCATCAGGTCCGAGAGCTCGTCGATGATGATGACCAGGTAGGGCATCTTTTGCGGCGGGTTATCGTAATGCTCAAACTCGCCGGCGGCCTGCTTTTCGTTGTAGGTCGAGATCTTACGCACGTTGAGACGCTCGAAGACCTTCAGGCGACGCTCCATCTCGGACACGGCCCATTGCAGAGCGCTCGCGGCCTGCTTGGGCTCGGTCACTACAGGCACGTAAAGATGCGGCAGACCGTTATAGCCCGCAAGCTCGACGCGCTTGGGGTCGACCATGATCAGGCGAACGTCCTCGGGAAGGGCGCGCATGAGCAGGGTCGTGATGATGGAGTTGATCATCACCGACTTACCGGAACCAGTGGTACCGGCGATCAGCAGGTGGGGCATCTTGGCAAGGTCGGCGACGACCGGCGTGCCCTCGGCATCGCGCCCGATTGCGAGCTCGAGCGGACCGCCCTTCACATAGGGCAGCACGTCGCCCAGGTTGACGTTCTGGCGCTTGCGATTGGGGATCTCGATGCCCACGAGCGAGGTGCCGGGGATCGGGGCAAAGATACGCACCGACTGGGCAGCGAGCGAAAGCGCGATATCGTCCTCGAGGCTCGAGATCTTGCTCACGCGCTCGCCCTCGCCAGGTTGCAGCTTAAAGGTCGTCACCGTGGGGCCGGCGATCCAGCCGACCACGCGGGCACTGCGGCCAAACTCAAGCAACGTGGACTGAAGCGACTCGGCAGTCTGTTCCAGCTCCTTGTCAGAAGACGCGGAGGACGCCGACTGCGGGTTGGCATGCAGGATTTCGAGTGGCGGAAGCTTAAGGCCATCCTCTTCTTCGCCCTCGTTATCTGCGGCGCCGCCGTCCGCTCCCCCATCCCTAGCCGCAGCCGATCCGACAGCACTCGAGGCAGGCGCATCGGCAACCTTGGGATGCTTCAAGAAGTCGGGAATCTGAGGTGCTGCCGAGACAGGATTCACGGCAAACGGCGGCTCGGACTCGTCAATCTTATCGGGGTCGTCTTCCATCGAAAGCTGACCGGTTACCTGGTCGCGCTTTGCATGGCGACGCGGCAGCAAAGTTGTCTTTGCGGTCTCAATCGGCGCCTCGTCGTCCTCGTCATCGCCCTCAGTGAGCTCAATCTCGCTATCGGACCAAGACGGGTCGGGCTCACTCGTATTGAGCTTAGGCGCAGCCTTGCCCTTCTTGGCATGGCGGCGCGGCAGCAGCGTCGTCTTAGCGCGCTCGGCCTCCACGGCATCGGATACGTCGACAAACGGATCCTCGTCCTCGTCGTCATTGTCCAAAACCGGGTCCACATCGTTGCCCATGACCGTGGTCACTGCAGCATCGGAGCCCTTTTGACGAAGAATGCTCAGGTGCGGACGGGCAACGCCGGGCACCGACAGGGCTTCGTCGTCACCCCACGGACTCGCGTTAACATCGGCACGACGGCGCTCGGCAAAATCGGCCGCACGGTCGCGAGCAGAGCGCAGCACGCCGCCAACCGAAAAGCCGATGATGACCAAGCCCACGACGACAAGGCCCAACAGGACTACCATCGCGATAGGCTTACCCAGGGCATTCTGCAGCGCACTCGCAATAAACGCACCGATGTAGCCACCCGAGGCGGACAAATTTTGCGGCGTGAACATAAGGTCACACGAGACACTCGTACCCGGCACCATCAGCGAAAGAATGGAAACGACGGCGATAAAGACCACGGCGCCGCCCGCAACAGAGCGTACGTTGAGCGGCGAGTCCTCGCCTAAAAAGAGTGTGGCGGCAAACAGCAAAATGACGATCGGCAGCACGTAGGCGCCCAGACCAAAGCCCAGGTGGTAGAAACCAGCAACCGCAGCCGTAACGGGTGCGGTCGCCGGCGAAATCACGGCAATGAAGGCCGCAATCGCCAACACGGCGATGACCACGCCGGCGATATCGCGGTTGGCCGAGGGCTCGACCAAGGGCTCAAAATCGTCGAAG
>CAJMJM010000190.1 GCA_905213725.1 Collinsella aerofaciens | reverse complement strand
GGGATCGCCCTCGTAATCGGTAATGTAGGGCGGCAGCGGAACGTGGCCGGCAGCATGGATGTCCTCGTCGAGCGCGCGCGGGTCGCCGGCGGCGTTGCAACCGGCCGGCTCAAAACGCACCAGGCGGCCGCCGCGGCTATCGGTGACAAAGTCGACAACCTCGGCCGTCAGCACTACGGGAGCCCCCTCGGGCGCATGGGCGCCGCCCGCACGATACTCAATCTGAGCACCGGGCTTTAGGCGCTTGCCCGGCTTGACCAGGCACTCCCAAACGTGACCCAGCGGGTCAACATCCTCGCGACGCTTGAGCAGCAGCGTCTCGACCACGCCGCCCGAGCCCGTCTTGCGACCGATCAGACGGGCCGGCATCACACGCGTCTGGTTGATGACGAGCACGTCGCCCGGTTCGATATAGTCGATGATGTCACGGAAGATGCGGTGTTCAACGGTACCGCCGTGCTCCAGCGGCGTTCCCGCCTGGGAGCCCTTGCGATCAACCACTAGCAGGCGGCAGGAGTCGCGAGGCTCGGCAGGAGCCTGGGCAATCAGTTCCTCAGGAAGGTTGTAGTCAAAATCATCGGTACGCATCTTTGCCTCTTTCACAAAGCGCGTCAGTCGAAAAAATCGACTGACGCGCGCATCATTCTCCCCTGTATCCTATCAGCTTGTTGAGAGAAATATAGTATGGCAAACAGATTTGCGACTGTTTTCTCAACGCCCCGCTACTTAAGCGTTGCGTACATCACCGCCTTAATCGTATGCATGCGATTCTCCGCTTCTTGGAAAACACGAGACTTATCGGACTCAAAAACCTCGTCCGTGACTTCCATTTCGGTGACTCCAAACTTCTCAGCAATTTCGGCACCAACAGTAGTATTAGTATCGTGAAAGCTCGGAAGGCAGTGGAGGAAAATTGCCTCGGGCTTTGCCATAGACATCACCTCAGCGGTCACACGATACGGCGACATGAGCTTAATGCGGCTTTCCCACAGCTCTGCGGGCTGACCCATGCCAACCCAAACATCCGTGTAAATTACATCGGCATCACGAGCGCCTTCCTCAATATCCTCTGTAATGGTAATCGTCGATCCATGCTCGGCCGCAATACGACTACATTCTGCAAGGAGTTCAGGATCATAGGATGTAGCCCCCTCCGAATTTCCCCCGATTGGGCCGCAAGAACAGTAGTTAATGCCGAGCTTAGCGCAAATGACCATGAGCGAATCGGCGACGTTTCCGGCCGCCTTACCAAAAAATGTAAGTTTCCTGCCCTTAATCTCTCCAAACTCTTCACGCATGGTCAGAATATCGGCAAGCACTTGAGTCGGGTGGAATTCAGTAGTCAGCCCATTCCAAACGGGAACCCCAGCTTTTGCAGCAAGCTCCTCAACCTTCGCCTGTTCAAAGCCGCGGTATTCAATTCCGTCATACATGCGGCCAAGGACGCGAGCCGTGTCCTCAATCGACTCCTTTTTGCCCATCTGGGACGAGCCCGGATCCAAATAAGTTACACCCATGCCAAGGTCAAGTGCACCAACTTCGAAGGCGCAGCGAGTACGCGTGGAAGTCTTCTCAAATAGCAAAACAATATTCTTGCCTTCAAGGTATTTATGCGGAACACCGGCACGCTTCATGCTTTTGAAGTTAGCAGAAAGCTCAAGCAGATACTCAATCTCTTCCGTCGTGTAATCAAGCAGCTTCAGAAAACTGCGACCAGCGATATTAACACCCATATTCGCCATCTCCTATCACAGTGGATTTGCAACTAAATATCTTCGCGCCAGAAGGGCATGCTCATGCAGCGCGGGCCGCCACGACCGCGGGACAGTTCCTCGGAGGGAACGACCAAAAGTTCCAAACCGTTCTTGTAGAGCTCATCATTTGTGACAACATTGCGCTCGTAAACACAGACTTTACCAGGAGCAACGGCAAGAGTGTTCGACCCGTCGTTCCACTGCTCGCGAGACGCCTCAACCATATCGCCGGCACCGCACTCAATAAGCTGCACCTTCTCCACGCCAGTAGCCATTTCAAGAATATGCTCAAGCGTGTCATCAATCTCTTGAACAGCGACCATTCCCTCAGAGTCACCACGAGTCAGACGATAAACACGAAGGGTCTCAAAAATACCGGGATAAACTGTAAACTTATCGAAATCCACCATGGTGCAAACGGTGTCAAGATGC
>CAJMJM010000189.1 GCA_905213725.1 Collinsella aerofaciens | reverse complement strand
GCGCTATGACCTGCACCTGATGAACGCCATCGGCGCCTCGGTTACCTGCAGTAATGGCTTTGTGTACGCCTTCAACATCCTCATTCAGATGGGTGCGTTGCCGCAGGTTACGTACTTTGAATCGCCTCGTCGCGATACCTTCGATAACCTTGAGGCAGGTGTGGCGGATTTTTCCCGTATGCTCGAGCATGGCAACGAGGATAAGATCGACCGTCTGCGCGACTACATCGCCCAACACATGATTGAGAACCCCCCTGCCGGTGAGCCGGGCTCCAAGGGCGTGCCGCAGGGGCGCTATATGCTCGACCATGTCCGCAAGGTTCGTTGGGCGTTTATTGCATGGGAGCCGGTCTCTGCGCCCGGCTCATAGCCTGTTCGCAGCCCGCACCGCCCACTCACTCGGCATCCGCATTCTTTTTGAACTGGGCAAACGCGCTCCACACCGCGCTGTTCCTGCGCTATCGTGGGACAGCTCACGTAGATTACGGCCCCGTCGCGGGGCGCCCCATACATAGAAAGCGAGAACCCATGGCACTGACAGGAGCACAGGTCAAGCAGCTTCGCAGCATGGCCCATCACCTCAACCCCGCCATCATCATCGGCAAGTCCGACGTCAACGAGGGCACCGTCGAGCAGACGGTCGCCTACCTGGAGAAGCACGAGCTCGTTAAGTGCTCCGTGCTCGATGGCTCCAGTCTTTCCGCCCGCGAGGCCGCCGAGGAGCTCGCCGAGCGCTGCCACGCCGAGGTCGTCCAGGTCATCGGCCGCAAGTTCTCGCTGTATCGCGAATCCTCGCGCAAGGACATCGAGAAGATCAAGCTCGTCTAAGAGCCAATAATCCGGCGAGCCAACACATAGCAAGCTTACGGGTGCCCAAGTACTTCGGGCACCCGTTTTTTATCGCTCGACCAGCACGCGATTGAGCCGCCCCTCCACCAAACGCTCGTATAGACGCCGCGTCTCGGGCTCGGGCACGCCATTGACCTGCTCCCTCAGATGGTGCATATGCCCGCTGTACAGCTCGACGATATCGCGCCGTCGCCCCGCCGCACTGTAGACGCGCATGGCGCAGCGCACCATATCCTCACGCGCCGTTTCCTGCCGAAGCCCCGACTCCGCCAGCCAAATCGCCGACTGCAGATCGTTTTCTTCTAGAGCGGCATTTGCTCCCTTAATCATGCAATCGATGTACTTTGACTGCATAATGCGTCGCATACGCAAAAAGTAGGTGGGATTACAGCCATTGGGAACGTACAGCGGTCCGGCATAAAGCTGCTCAATCTTAAGGCACAGTTCAACTAAATGGGGCCCGCGCGCACCCGTGCGATTTCCCAAAACCTCGCGGCTTATCTGGTCAAACAGCCGTACATCGGTCTTGCCGTAGTCGCCGTTGAGTCCGATGCATTCATTTTGGATGAGCACACACGACTTGCCATCCGGCGTCGGTCCCAAAGCCGACCGCAAGCGCGATATCGTCGAGTACAGGTTGTTGCGGGCGCTATTGAACTCGGCATGGGGCCACAGCTCCATGGCCAGCGTCTCACGATCGACGAGCGCATCCATGCCCAGCGCAAGCCGCTCGGCAAGTGTCGCCGCCTTTTTGCGACGCCACATCTTATCCGTGATGGGAAAGCCGTCGCGCTCGGCGCGAAATGTGCCAAACATGCGCATCTCAATATGGCCGATCGTATCGCCAGCCTCAACCTCGCCCGCCTGGAACAGGTGCTCGCTTTCGCCCTCAAAATCATCGCATAGTGAATACCGCGACAGCTCACGCACCGGAAGCTTCTTGCGAATCCTGACGGCAGGCTCGCCCAGACAGTGCATCGCAAGACGCGCAAATAGCCGATACGATGGGTCTAAAATCCCCGCACGATTCATGGACATCCAGGCCGCAAGGTCGCTGTCTCGGCCCGCACAGGCCAAATGCAGCGCCACGACCCAGGCTTCTGAGCCACCGACCTGCGTCTTGCTAATATCGAGCAGCTCCGCCTCTTCGCGAACCGATACCAGCGACGTATTGCGCAGATACGCCACGCGCTCCAGCAGCAAAGCGTTTTCGCGCATGTACGTAATCGATTCGTCGGCGAGCTTGAGCACCTGGACCGCACGGAACTTTGCGTTGACTGGCCGCCCCTCCGCCAGCGATTGCCAGCCCTCCAGCAATAGCCCAAACAGCTGAATTTGATTGTCGCGAACACGCACCGCAAAGCGGTCGAGCTCGCCAAACGCCA
>CAJMJM010000188.1 GCA_905213725.1 Collinsella aerofaciens | reverse complement strand
GATGGTGGTGATCAGTGGCGTAATGATGCTTGCGGCGGAGTCGGGAGCCATGATGTTGGTGCTGTAGTTGTTGGTCTCGGTGCCGACGTCAGCTTCGAGAGCGGTACCGAGCAGGAAGGTGCCAGTAGCGTAAGCAGCCTTGTTGACCGGGCCGCCCATATCAAAGGCGCACATGCAGCCGATGGCCAGGCCAAGGATCACCGGACCGGAGTTACCGAGGCTCTGCAGGAAATCCATCATACCCTGGTTAATGGCAGCCATGGGGCCGGAAATACCGAGCATGACCAGGCCGACGATGGCGGTAGAGCACAGCGGATACAGAAAGATTGCCTTCAGGCCATTGAGGCTCGCGGGAATTTTAGAGAAAACCTTCTCGAGCAGCAGGATGACATAGCCGGCGAGGAAGCCGCCGACGATGCCGCCCAGGAAGCCGAAGCCCACGCCGGCGCCACCGGCGTCGATCATGCCGGTCTCGGCGTTAACAGGCAGGCCCTGGATGGCAATCATACCGGCAACGAAACCGGGGACGAGCGCCGGGCGCTTGCCGATGGATTCGGCGATGTAGGCGGAAAGCACCGGAACCATAAGGTTCATGGCGATGCCGCCGATGATCTTGAGCATCGCAGCAAAGCTGTTGTAGTCGGCAGCCGTCGAATCAAAGGACGTGATGCCCCACAGGAACGAAATGGCGGTCAGAACACCACCGGCAACGACGAAGACCAGCATGTGGCTGACGCCGTTCATGAGGTGCTTGTAGATGACGTGGCCGATGGACTCCTTCTCCTCGACCTCGTCCTCGACATCGGCGGCAGCGGCAACCGTGTCGTCGCCCTTGGCGGCGAGCGCGCGGTCGATCAGCTTACCAGCAGCCTCGACAGACAGGGCCTTGGAAACACCAACGGAAACCATGGGCTTACCGGCGAAACGCTCAGCCTGGACATCCTTATCGGCTGCGACGACGACGGCCTTGGCACCGGCGATCTCGCTCTTGGTGAGCTCGTTCTCGACACCGACCTGGCCATGAGTCTCGACCTTAATGGTCAGACCGCGCTCGGCAGCTGCCTTCTCCAGCGCCTCCTTCGCCATGAAGGTGTGCGCAATGCCGGTCGGGCAACCGGTCGCGGCGATGATGTCAAACTTAGCCATGTGTCCCTCCTTCTTGAGTACAGCGCCCGCGGGCGCTCCCCTACACGCGCTTCGATGCGCGTTTTTCCACAACTGAAAGATACCAACCTACCGTCCGCGTGAGAAGAGACAAGGCGCAATTCTCCGGTGAAAGGTTCTTTCATAACCGTAAACGGCAAGTGAAAGTTTACCATCAACACTTGAAACGGCAAGGTGTATCTTGTAATTGAAAATGCCCGTATACTATGGCATTACAAATCAAGTTAGATTTTCATGCCAACCAGGAGCCATCCATGACCGATAGTAGCAAAAGCGCACTTTCCCTCATTAGTACCCACCAGGGATACAGCGAGTCCGAGCAGCGCATTGTCGACTATATATTGGAGCACCAGTCCGAGGCGCCACGCCTCACGGCGGCTCAGCTCTCGCGCGCTGCCGCCACGTCCGAGGCGACCGTTTCGCGTTTCTGCCGCAAGCTGGGCTTTGGCAGCTTCCGCAGCTTTCAGTTTTCGTTGGCGCGCGACTTAGAGAGTCAGCGCAACGAGGGCCTGACCGACGAGGTCTCGCTCGACAACATGGAGCAGAGCCTTAAAAATATCCTCGCCGCCAAGGTGAGTGAGCTTAATGCGACCATCGACGGCATTGATCACGACACGTTGGCCGCAGTTGTACACGCGCTTAAGAATGCCGGCGTTATTGAGTTTGCGGCCGTAGGCAACACCAACGCCGTCGCGCTCGACGCGACGTTCAAGTTCTCGCAGCTGGGCCTTCGTTGCATGGCAAGCACCATCAGCGAGACCTCGATTGGTTTTGCGCTCACGCTGCGCCCCGGTGACGTTATCGTGCTGATCTCAAACTCCGGCAAGTCGCGCCGTCTGAATCGCATGGCAAAAGCGGCTCGCGACTGCGGCGCAACCGTAGTCGTCATCAGCAGCGACAGCAAATCCCCGCTCGCGCGCCTGGCAGACTACACCTTTAATACCGTCATCCACGAAGCTCTACTGACAACGGGCGACTTCGCGTTCTCCAAGATGAGCGCCACGATGATCATCGAGGTCATCTACAACTTCCTGCTGCCCGAAATCGAAGACGCCCGCGAGCATATCAGCTACTACGAAGAGCTCATCCAGCCGGATAAGGTTGTGGAGTAAAACGCGTCGTGGGACAAAAATTTCAGTCTATTTTGTCCCCCCA
>CAJMJM010000187.1 GCA_905213725.1 Collinsella aerofaciens | reverse complement strand
GCCCGCATGTTGCCGATCACTCGCACGGTGGGCGACGAGACGGTGCGCGAGAACTTGCAGCTCGAGGATGACCGAGATCTTGCGAGCCGCGAGAACCGCCTGGTGTCAATCGTGGCTACGGGGGAGAAGACCGTCATCTACGTCAACTCGCGTGATCAGTCCGTGGCGCTTGCCAAGACACTGCGCAAGCGGGTGCCCGATTGCGCGACCCGCATCGCGTTCTATAACGCGGGGCTTGCGCGCTCCGATCGTCGCCGTGTTGAGGAAGCGTTTCGTGACGGAAGCCTCAGCTGCATCGTTTCGACCTCTGCCTTTGGTGAGGGCGTCAACCTGCCCGATATTCGCCATGTCGTGCTCTACCACATGCCGTTTGGCAGCATTGAATTTAACCAGATGAGCGGACGCGCCGGTCGCGACGGCCAACCTGCCGTGATTCACTTGCTCTATTCGTCGCGTGACGCTCGCATTAACGAGCGCCTGCTCGACTGCTACGCGCCCGAGCGCGATGAACTCGTCACGCTCTATCGAGCGCTGCAGACTATGTGGCGCTCCAACCGCGGCAAGACCGGAGACGACTCGTTTAGCGCGAGCGATATCGACATCGCGCAGATGTGCCTTGCCATCGATGCCCGCACGCCGGTCGACGAGCGCTCGGTGGAAAGCGGCCTGGGAATCTTCGAAGAGCTTGGTTTCTGTCGAGTTTCGGGGTTTGACGACACTCGTCGCATCGCGATGGCCGAAAACCCCGGCTGCGTGCAATTGAGCAGGTCAATTCGCTATTTGGAGGGCTTGCGCTCGCGCATGGAGTTTTCGGCTTTCCGGAGCTGGGCGCTCGATTCGTGCGCTTCTGATATGCTAGCCAAAGTTAACCGCCCGATCGTACCGCGGGCCTAGGGGAAGGGGACCTCGATGGATGCCGCAGCCCGTACCGCCCATGATTCCACCCTCCAGCCGTTTTCGGAGATGGAGCACTATAAGCATGCCGATGAGCTGCCGCCCGAGATTATGGCGGACAGCTACGACAAGCTGGAGCGCCTGTGCCTCAAATATATGAATGAGGACGACTTTTCTAAGGTTGAGCAGGCCTACTGCTTTGCCGCCGAGAAGCACTGCAACCAAAAGCGCCGCTCGGGCGAGATGTACATTAACCATCCCGTCGAGGTGGCCATCATTTTGGCCGATCTCAAGATGGACTGCGATGTGGTGTGCGCCGCGCTGCTGCACGATACCGTCGAGGATACCGAGACCTCGCTCGCCGATGTGTCCGGCCTGTTTGGCGATACGGTTGCCGAGCTCGTCGATGGCGTGACCAAGCTCACCAACATCGAAGTCGATAGCATGGACGAGAAGCAGGCGCTTACGCTGCGCAAGATGTTCCTCGCCATGTCCAAGGACATCCGCGTCATTATCGTCAAACTTGCCGACCGTCTGCACAACATGCGCACCCTTGCAGCCCTGCGTGAGGACCGTCGCCTGTTTAAGGCTCGCGAGACCATGGACGTGTATGCGCCCCTGGCCGACCGTCTGGGCATGAGCTCTATTAAGTGGGAGCTCGAGGACCTGTCCTTCTTCTACCTTGAGCCCGACGCCTACCAGCGCATCGCGCGCATGGTGGCGGAGTCTCGTGAGGTCCGTGAGCGCTATCTGGCCGAGACCATCAAGACGCTCACCGACGAGCTCAACCGCATCGGCCTGGAGGGCTTCCAGATCAATGGCCGCTCCAAGCACTATTGGTCCATCTACCAAAAGATGAAGCGCAAGGGCAAGGAGTTCTCCGAGATCTACGACCTGGTGGCACTGCGCGTCATCACGCATTCGGTGCGCGATTGCTACTCCACGCTCGGCGCGGTGCATACACTGTGGCACCCCATGCCCGGTCGCTTTAAAGACTATATCGCCATGCCCAAGGTTAATAACTACCAGTCGCTCCACACGACGGTTATCGGCCCCACGGCCCGCCCGCTCGAGATTCAGATTCGAACCTATGAGATGCATGAGCAGGCCGAGTACGGCATTGCCGCCCACTGGCTCTATAAGAAGTCGGGCGGATCGTCTGCGTCTAAGACCAATGATGCCCAGCGTCTGGACGACCAGATTAACTGGCTCAAACATTCGCTCGATTGGGCAGCGTCTGATGAGATTACGGACGCCAAGGAATACCTGCACTCGCTGAAGGTTGATCTGTTCGATCAGGAGATCTTTGTCTTTACACCCAAGGGCGAGGTCATGGCGCTTCGTGCCGGCTCCACGCCGCTCGACTTTGCCTACGCCGTTCACACCGAGGTGGGCAACCACTGCGTCGGCGCTAAGATCAACGGTGCGGTGGCCCCGCTCACGCACGAAATCAAGACGGGCGACCGCGTTGAAATCCTGACCAACAAGAGTTCCAAGCCGTCGCGTGATTGGCTAAAGATCGATAAGACTCCTTCG
>CAJMJM010000186.1 GCA_905213725.1 Collinsella aerofaciens | reverse complement strand
GCGCCTTGGCTAGCGCATACTCAAACGGGCGCAGCGGGTGGTCCGAGACATAGATGCCCAGAACCTCCTTCTCCTGGCTCAGCTTAAGGTGGCGGTCCCACTCCTGGCCGTCCGGATCGGGCACGCTCACCTCAAAGCCCGAGCCCTCAACGTCGACAAACATGTCGAAGAACGACGTCTGGCCGCTCGCACGATCCTTCTGGCGCTTTACCGCGGCATCGATGATGTTCTCAGGGTTGTTCTTATCCACAAAGTGCATCATCTGGCGACGCGGATACCCCGTGGAGTCGAAGGCGCCTGCCTTGATGAGCGATTCGATCACGCGGCGGTTGGCCTGGCTCGAGTCCACGCGCTCGACAAAGTCGTGCAGCGTCTTAAACGGACCGCCCGCCTCGCGCTCGGCGATAATCGCCTGCGCCACGCCGGTGCCCACGCCGCGGATACCGGCCAGACCAAAGCGCACGCCTTCCTTGGTAGCCGTGAACTCGGTACCGGACTCGTTGACATCTGGCGACAGCACGGGGATGCCGTCGTGACGGCACGCCGAGACGTAGTGCACGATCTTGTCGGTCTTACCCGTATAGGACGTCAGAACGGCCGCCATGTACTCATGCGGATAGTGCGCCTTGAGCCATGCCGTCTGCATAACCAGGATGGCGTAACCGGCGGAGTGCGACTTATTGAAGGCGTAGGACGCGAACTCAAGGACATCGTCCCAAATCTTCTGGGCGACCTCGCGCGTGTAGTTGTTCTTGATAGCGCCATTCATCCAGTGGTCGTAAGTGGTCTCGTCCGAGCCATCCTCCCAGTGGAGCACCGTCGACGTGAGCAGCTTAATCTTTTTCTTGGCCACGGGCTTACGGATACGCGAGTCCGATTCGCCCTTGGAGAAGCCGCACATCTCGACGGAGATGAGCATAACCTGCTCCTGGTAGACCATGGTGCCGTAGGTTTCGCCCAGGATGTCGTCCAGACGGTCGTCGTAGGAGACGGCCGGCTCCTTGCCGTTCATACGGTTGATGTAGGACGAGACCATGCCGGCGCCCAGCGGGCCCGGGCGGTACAGGGCGATCAATGCCACGACGTGTTTGTACTCGGTGGGCTTCATGTTCTTGATCGTGGCCGTCATGCCGGCGGACTCGACCTGGAAGACGCCGGCGGTGTGGCCGGAGCCCATGAGCTTAAAGATCTCGGGATCGTCAAAGGGAATCTCTTCCTCTTTGATGTCGATGCCGAAGTTCTTTTTGATGTTTGCCTTGGCCTTGGAGATAACCGTCAGCGTGCGCAGGCCCAAGAAGTCCATCTTGAGCAGGCCCATGTCGGCAACGGTATGACCCTCGTACTGGGTAATCTCGACGCCGCCCTTGGTATCGAGCTTGGTGGGCACGTGCTCGTTGACGGGGTCGCGGCAAATCAGAACGGCGCACGCGTGCACGCCCTCGCCACGGGTAAGGCCCTCGATCGAGAGCGCCGTGTCGATGATGCGGCGGGCGTCGTCGTCCTTTTTATAGGCCTCGGCAAAGTCGGGGTTAAACAGATCCTCTTTGCCGGGTTGCTTTTCGAGCACCTGCTTGAGCTTGACCTTGGGGTCGCTCGAGACCATCTTGGACAGGCGCTGGCCCATGTAGTCCGGGTTGGCCAGGACGCGCGCGGCGGCGTTGATGGCCTGCTTGGCCTTAATGGTCGAGTAGGTGATGACGTGGGTATCCTTCTCGGTGCCGTAGAGTTGGCGAACGTGCTCCACGACCTCGAGGCGCCGCTCATCGTCGAAGTCCATATCGATAACGGGCATCTCGGTACGCTGCGGGGACAGGAACCTCTCGAACATCAGGCCGTTCTCGAGCGGGTCGAACGCGGTGATGTTCATGGCGTAGGCGACGATAGCGCCGGCGGCCGAGCCACGGCCGGGGCCGACGCCGATGCCGTTGTCCTTGGCCCATTGCACGTACTCGGCAACGATCAGAAAGTAGGCGGCAAAGCCCTTGTCGCAGATGACCTTGTATTCGTACTCAAAGCGCTCTTTGATGTTGACGCCGCCGATCTCGCGCGTGGCCCAGTCGTCACCGTAGTGCTGGCGCAGGCCCTTCTCGCACTCGCGGCGGAACTGGCTCTCGTGCGTCACGCCGGGATCGAGCAACGGGAAGCGCGGCAGGATGATGGAGTCCCAGTCCAGCTCGACGTAGCACTTGTCGGCGATCTCGAGCGTGTTGTCGCAGGCCTCGGGGCAATACGGGAACATCGCCCGCATCTCCTCCTCGGTCTTCATGTAAAACTCCGAGCCGGTCATGCGCATGCGGTTAGGGTCGTCGACCTTGGCGTTCATGCCAATGCACATGATGACGTCCTGCACGGGCGCGTCCTCGCGGCGCAGGTAGTGGAAGTCGTTGGTGGCGATGACCTTGACGCCCACCTGCTTGGCGATGTCGATGAGCGTGCGGTCAATCTGCTCGTCGGTCAG
>CAJMJM010000185.1 GCA_905213725.1 Collinsella aerofaciens | reverse complement strand
TGCGTGAGTGTGGTGCTGTTCATTCCTGTTGCTGTCGTGTGCGTGCTCATCCGCCTCGAGTCTTCGGGTAGCCCTGTGTATGCGCAAGAACGTGTTGGCAAGGGCGGTAAGGCTATCAAGATCCTTAAACTTCGCAGCATGGTCGCCGACGCCGGTAACGTGCAGAAGTATCTGAGCCCTGAGCAGCTATATCAGTGGGAAGTCGAGCGCAAGGTCGATGATGATCCTCGTATTACCAAAGTCGGCCAGTTTATTCGTAAGTGCTCCATCGACGAGATGCCGCAGTTCCTGAACGTGCTAAACGGCGATCTTTCCGTCATCGGACCGCGTCCCATTACAAGAGACGAACTTGAGCAGCATTTTTCCGATGAGGAAAAGGCCGAGCTACTTTCTGTCCAGCCTGGCATCACGGGCCTGTGGCAGGCGACCGATCGCAACGCTGCGACGTTCGAGAGCGGCCGGCGTCAATAGATCGAGCTTCATTACGTGCGTAACCGATGCTTCCGCATGGATTGGAAATGTTTTACCGGCACCTTTGGTGCAATGTTTGGCAGGAAGAGGACGGGGCGATAAGTGGCTATTGAGAATGGACCTCTGGTTAGCGTTATTGTTCCAACTTATAAAAGGGCAGATCGGCTGACAAAAGCGTTAAATTCTATCTCTAATCAGTCTTACAAGAATCTCGAAATACTTGTCGTTAACGACAACGAAGTGAATTCCAAGTGGGATAAGGAAACAAATAAAGTACTTTTAGCATGCGAAGATTCGCGTCTAAGGACTATCCATACTGCTGGTCGTACGGGCGGGGGTTCCGCGCGTAATTATGCATGTCGTCAAGCGATGGGCGATTACCTGGCATTTCTTGATGATGATGATGAGTTTCTCTCAGATAAGGTCGAAACGCAGCTTGTCTATATGCTGGAAAACGGTCTCGATATGTGCTGGCAGGATGTCTCTTGGTATAACGAGTCGGGTAAACTCGTGGAGCATCGCCGGCTCAATCATTGTGATGATTTCTCAAAACAGGGTTTGCTCAGAGCGCATCTATTAACGCCAATAGCACCCACATCAATCTACTTGCTAATGATGAGCCTGTTTGACGTGACCGAGGGATTCGGCGAAGTTGCTACGGGCCAAGACTGGTGGCTAATGCTTCGTTGTATTGAAGCTGGCGCGCGTATTGGCTATATGCCAGAAGTCCACGTGCATCAGTATCTGCATTCTGGCGAGCGCCTTTCTCTGGGAAACAACAAGATCGAAGGCGAAGTGGCGAGACACAAGGTCGTTCAAAGTTATTACCCACAGCTCGATAAGAAAGATATCAACTATATAGAGTTTCGACATAACGCCGTTTTGGCATTTGCAATGAAGCGTAGTCGACGATATGTGGATGCGTTCGGCTATGCGATCAAGGCTTTCTTTGCGTCGCCGAGTGCCTGCGTTACCGAAGCTTTTGGATTCTTTAGGAAAAGTAAATCTTAGCTACGAGTTATGAACCGTAATTTCAATTTTTCTCAGGAGTCGTTTTATGACTGAAAAATTAAAGATCGCTGTCGCCGGTACCGGCTACGTCGGCCTGTCCCTCGCCGTTCTGCTCTCGCAGCACAACGAGGTCCACGCGCTGGACATCGTGCCCGAGAAGGTCGCAAAGATCAACAACTACGAGTCGCCCATCCAGGACGACGAGATAGAGCGCTTCCTTTCGGAGACAAAGGCGGGGGAGCGCGAGCTCGACCTGCACGCCACCGTCGACGTGGCCGAGGCATATACGGGCGCCGACTACGCCGTCATCGCCACGCCCACCAACTACGACAGCGACAGGAACTTCTTCGACACGAGCTCCGTCGAGGCCGCCATCGCCGCCGTGCGCTCGGTGAACCCGGACGCCTGGATCGTCATCAAGTCGACGATCCCCGTCGGATATACCGTGGGCCTGCGCGAGAGGCTGGGCGATAAGAAGATCTTCTTCAGCCCCGAGTTCCTGCGCGAGAGCAAGGCGCTCTACGACAACCTGCACCCCAGCCGCATCGTGGTGGGCGCGCCGAAGGACGATCCCGAGGCCGTCGCCGCGGCCGAGAAGTTCGCCGGTCTGCTCGCGCAGGGCGCCGACCCCGCGGAGCTGGAGCGCGTGAACGCCGATGGCTCCAAGGGTATCCCGGAGCTCGTGCTGGGCACCACCGAGGCCGAGGCGGTGAAGCTCTTCGCCAACACCTACCTGGCGCTGCGCGTGGCCTACTTCAACGAGCTCGACACCTACTGCGAGGTCCGCGGCCTCAACGCCCGCGACGTCATCGACGGCGTGTGCCTGGAGCCGCGCATCGGCAGCCACTACAACAACCCCAGCTTCGGCTACGGCGGCTACTGCCTGCCCAAGGACACCAAGCAGCTCCTGGCCAACTACAGGGACGTGCCGCAGAACCTGATCGAGGCCATCGTGGACGCCAACCGCACCCGCAAGGCCTTCGTCGCCGACGAGGTGCTGCAGATGGTGTGGGACCGCGTGTATGGGGGCAA
>CAJMJM010000184.1 GCA_905213725.1 Collinsella aerofaciens | reverse complement strand
ATGGTCGCGCAGTTACAAGCGGGCGAGGTTCCGGACTATTTGATTTCGCTCAAGGCGGGCGGCGTGGGCCATAACTTGACGGCTGCCGACGTGGTCATCCACTACGACCCGTGGTGGAACGTGGCGGCGCAGGACCAAGCAACTGATCGTGCACACCGTATTGGCCAGCAGCATACCGTGACCGTGTACAAGCTCATCGCCAAGGACACGATCGAGGAACGCATTATGCAGATGCAGGAGTCCAAGCGCGACCTGGTCAACAGCGTACTCGGCGGCGACGGCATCTCGTCGGCACTGTTCACGCGCGAGGATGTTCTGGCGCTTCTCGGCGGCGACGGGCGCTAACCCGCTCGGGTGAGGCCGACAGGGCGGATAGCCCGCGCTGTCCCATCGTCCCCGCTCGTTATGTGTTCATTTGCAATGCCGTGGATGGTTTGTCTGCCTTTGGGCATAAGAACCATCAAGAACATTGGCACATCAGCAAAGGAGAACATCATGGCGAAATTCTTTAAGGACCCTGACGGCAAGCTCATCGCTGCCCTTGGCGACGACGTTGCGACCCCTGCCGGTTGCACGGAGCTGACCGCAAACACTGAGGACGCGGCGCATGAGAAGCACGTGCCTGTTGTCGAGACCGAGCGCGACGGTCACGTGATTCGCGCCCGAGTTGGCTCGGTCGAGCACCCCAGCCTGCCCGAGCACTACATTGAGTGGATCGCCCTTGAGGCCGAGGGCCGCTTAGAGGTCCATTACCTTGAGCCCGGCATGAAACCCGCGACGTTTTTCGCGGGTGGCTCCAAGACCGGTACCGTCTATGCCTACTGCAACCTGCACGGGCTGTGGTCCGCGACATTCTAGGAGCGCGCCCCCGCTCGGGGTATCATAGCTAGCATATGCACATGCAAGCGCCGGCTGCATTATGCGGCCGGCGCTTTTACTACGATTTCGATGGTTTACGACGGAAAGGGCTGAGCCATGAAGCTCGCGCTTGCACAGATCGATATGCGCCTGGGTGATATTGAGGGCATTTGTGGCCGCATCGAGGACCAGGCTCGTCTGGCCCACGAGCGCGGAGCGCGCGTGCTGTGCGTTCCGGCTCCGCTCTTTATGGGCGCCATGCCCGGTGGCCTGGTGGGCGCTGCCGACTTTGAGCACGACATGCTTGCCGGCTTGACTGGTGTCGCCGAGCGTATCCAGGAGCTTGACATGATCTGCATCGTGCCCGCGGCGGTTTCGTTTGCGGGCCAGCCGCTGCTCGACTACATGATGCTCAAGGACGGTCATGTGGAGCCGGCGCGTTCGAGCATTGCCCTGCAGCGTGGCGAGAACAACGACACACGTTGGGCGCCGCCGGTGTTCGACGTGGACGGTGTGCGCATCGCCGTGATTTTTGACTTGGACCGCGAACTCGAGATGCTGCCGACCGGTGTTGACCTCATTGCGTATTTCCAATTCAACGCGTTTGACATGACCGACCGCGAGACTGCCGCCATTGCTGCCGTTCGCAGCGGCGCCTACCGCAAGATCGCATCCAAGCGCAGCGTATGGTTTGCCTGCATGGCGCCGGTCGGTGCCTATGACGAGTCGGTGTATACCGGCGGGTCGTTTGTACTCGACGACTGCGGCCGCGTGGTGGCCCAAGCGCCGTGTTTTGAGGAGAGCCTGCTGGTTCAGGAGATTCAACGCGGCGTGATGCTCGATGCCTTGGAAGACCACGAGCTGCCCGAGTTTCGTTCCGAGGAGTGGCTGTGGCGGGCGCTGGTGCTCGCCGTGCGCGACAACGCCCGCGCCCGCGGTGCGTCGCGTGCTGTTGTGGCACTCGAGGGTGACTTGCCGTCGTCTTTGCTGGCGGCGCTGGCCGTCGACGCTCTGGGCCCGCGCAATGTGATTGGCCTGGTGCTGGGGCGCAACCGTATCTTTACGCCAGCGCAGGAAGAGGCCGAGGCTGCCCGCTGTGCCGCCGTCCGCGCCATTGCCGAGCGTTTGCACATTCGCACCGTCGAGCGCGATGCACCGGATGCGGCGCGTGTGCTCGATCGCGACGTGTCGGCGGGCGATGCCGAGCGCCTGCGTTCGCGCACGCTGGGCCTCATGCTGGAGGACACAGCGCTCGAGCTGGGTGCGATGGCGCTGAGCCCGCTGTCCAAAACCGAGTACGCGCTGGCGGCGCCGGCGCTTTGCGGCGGCTACCAGGGCGACTTTGCGCCCTTTGGCGATGTGTACCTGTCGACGCTTGAGTTTGTGGCGCGTGTGCGCAACCGCACGTCTGCCGTGGTGCCCCAAGAGCTCGTGACGCTCAACGCGGTGGAAGATTGTATGGAGCGAGTGCTGGCGCAGGCGCTCTCGACGCTCGACGGTCCGGTCGATATGCTCGACCGCGCGGCACAGCTGCTCGGGGGGCTTGAGCCGGGTGAGGTCGATGGCGCGCTCGAGGCGCACGTGGACCGCAATCGATCTTTCGACGACATCCCGATGGCCGCTGACAAGCCCGAGGCTTGCTCGCTGCTGCTGATGCTCGTTCGACAGGGT
>CAJMJM010000183.1 GCA_905213725.1 Collinsella aerofaciens | reverse complement strand
TTACTTTTAGGCACACTCCGCAGGACGCAAGAAGCCCTCGCCGCACGAAGTGCGCAGCGAGGGCTTCTTGCATGTCCGAGGACGTGCCTAAAAGTAAGCCTATGGCGGGCCCGAACGACTCCAGGGCTATCGATTACCCCGTGTTTTGCAGACCTGCCGAGACGCCGGTCACAGTCGAAAGAATCAGGCTCATGTACTCGGCCTTCTTCTCCTCGGCCATCTCGTCCTGGTTCATACGCACCTCGCGAAGGGCGCGGACCTGGGCGATGGACAGGGCGTCGACGTAGGGGTTGCGCACGCGGACGGCGCAGCCGAGCACGCGACGGCGCTGCAGCGGCCACTCGTCACCGCCGATGGCAAGGACCCACTTACGCGTGAGCTGCATCTCGGTAAAGACCTTCTCGGACAGATCCTGGCGGTCGCCCAGGTGCAGATACATCTTGGCGATGCGCTGGTCGGTCTTGGCGATCGACATCTCGATGTTGTCGATAAAGGTGCGGAAGAACGGCCACTCCTGGTAGGCAGCCTTGAGCTGGTCAAGATCGCCAAGCTGCTCGCAGGCGGTGCCCAGACCGTACCAAGCGGCCAGGTTAATGCGCGCCTGGCTCCAGCTGAAGATCCACGGAATGGTACGCAGGTCGTCGAGTGACTTCGCACCCAGACCGCGCTTGGCCGGACGCGAGCCGATCGGCAGCAGACCGACCTCGGTCAGCGGCGTCACGGTCGAGAACCACGGTGTAAAGTCCTCGGTGTTCAGCAGGTCCAGATAGCGCTCGTGGCTTGCGGTGTTGAGCTTCTCGGCCATATCCCAGAACTTCTGCGTGGTCTCGGTGTTGGTCTTCTCGACACTCGGGGCCGACTGCAAAAGCGTTGCGGCAGCAACGGACTCAACATGGCGCTGAGCCAGCGTGCGGTTGCCGTAACGGGCAAAGATGACCTCGCCCTGCTCGGTGAGCTTAAAGAAGCAGTTGACCGAACCCTTGGGCTGCGCCAGCACGGCCTTGTTGGCCGGGCCGCCACCACGGCCCACGGCACCGCCGCGACCGTGCATGAGCACCAGGTCGATATCGTTCTTCTCGGCCCACTTGGCGATGCGCTCCTGCGCGGAGTGCAGCGCGAGCATGGCCGTGGTAGGACCGGCGTCCTTGGAGGAGTCGGAATAGCCCAGCATGACCTCCATGCGGCGGTTGGTCTGGGCAAGGCGCTTTTGCACCACGGGCAGCGTAAGCATCTGGTCGAGCACGTCGATGCAGCCCTCGAGGTCCTCGAGCTGCTCGAACAGCGGGATCACGTCGAGCTCGGGGACATCCTCCTCGTGTGCAAAGGACAGGTGGGCAAGCTCAAAGACGTCGGCCACATGCTGGGCGCTCTTGGTGAACGAGATGATGTAGCGGTGCGCCATCTTCTTGCCGTAGCGCTTTTGGATGGAGCCGATAGCGCGGAAGGTATCGATGACCTCGCGCGTCATGGGCTGCAGGTCGCCATGGATACCGTTCTCGTGGATATCCTTGAGGGCGCGGGCGTGCACCACGGAGTGCTGACGGAACTCCATCTCGACCATATGGAAGCCGAAGGACTCGACCTGCCAGATGATGGTTTGGACCGGACCGTAGGCGGCACGGACGGCACCGCAGGCAGCAAGCGAACGCTGGACGACGCGCAGGTCATCCAGGAACTCGTCGGCGCTGTGGTACATGGTGTCGGTGATGCGGCGCACGGTGGCGTTCAGGCGGTCGGCCATGACGAGCATGACGGCGCGATGCGGCTCGTGCTCGGAGATCAGCTCGGCGCGGGCCGTGTAACGAGGGCTCATCTCGACCTGATGGTTCCACAGGTTAATGAGCTCGGCCGACGGCTTGCTGTAGGTAGCCTCGAGCGTGAGGTTGCGGCCGATGTGGCGGCACTTGTCCTCGAGCTTGAGCACCATGTGCGTAAAGTACTTGGCGGCGACCTCACGGCTCACCTTGGCGGTGACGTTGGGGTTACCGTCGCGGTCGGAACCGATCCAGCTGCCGGGATGGAAGAACGCCGGGCACAGCGGCGGCACAGTACCGGCCTTGTCGCCCAGCACCCAATCGTCAAAACGACGATAGATAACGGGGATAACGTCGAACAGCGTGTTATCGAAGATGTCGATGATGGTATCGGCTTCCTCGACCGGCGTGGGCTTCTTGAGCGCGATGGGACTCGTACGCACCAGGGCGTCGATCTCCTGCAGCATATGGCGCTCGTTCTCCACCAGGTCGGAGCCGCCCAGACGCGGACGCTCCTCCAGCAGGTTGGAGATACGGCGGATCTTGCCCTCGACGGCCTTACGACGGGCCTCGGTGGGATGTGCGGTAAAGACAGGGTGGAACTCGAGCTTGTCGAGCAGCTCGTTGGCACCCTCGACACCCAGCTCATTCACCAGCTGGTGATAGGCAACGGTAAGCTCGTTGGCAGGATCGACCTCGGTATCGGTCGACGCACCGGCCTCGCGCTCGCGCAGCTGCGCCACACGGTAGTTCTCCTCCGACAGGTTTGCCAGATGGAAAAAGCTCGTAAAGGCGCGAACGATGACCTGCTGCTTATCGAGCGGCAGGCTGTCGATCAAATC
>CAJMJM010000182.1 GCA_905213725.1 Collinsella aerofaciens | reverse complement strand
CGGTGTTGCGCGCCGGCGCCAACACCGGCGGCTCGGACACGAGTGGCCAAATCATCTCGCGTAACACCTCACTGCCCGTGGGCTCGACCGTCATGGCGATCGATGTTGCCGTATGCGCGCTGTCGGCTCCGGTCTTTTCTATCGAAAACGCGCTATATGCAGGCCTTTCGATGGTCATTAGCGGCTACGTGATCGATGCCGTGGTCGATGGCGGCAACAAACGCCGTATGGTACTCATCATCTCGGATAAGTTCCCTGATATCGCTGCCGATATCATGTATGGCCTGGGTCGTGGTTGTACCAAGTTTAAGGCGACTGGCATGTATTCGGGTGCCGAGAAGCCGGTGATTATGGTCATCGTGAGCCGTCGAGAGCTCAATACCCTCAAGACGATCGTGCGCGAGCGCGATCCTCACGCCATTGTGACGGTCGCTGACGTTACGGAAGCCTTCGGCGAGGGATTCAAGGACATTAGCGCGTAGGGTCGACTGCGTTCCATCCAAAAGACGTTCACATTGATAAACCGTTTCATCAGCGGTTCTGCCTGCTAAATTGTTCAAATAATGATAAAAACTCTGGTAAAGCCATCAGTTTCCAGCATAATGAATGACGTACGTGCATTGCGGCTGTGTTGGGATTACCTTCGGTGCCGTGCGCATTTTGTCTAATGAGGATGAAAGGAAGGCACAATGAGCGACGAAGAGCTCAAAAAGGTTGCCAACGAGGTAAGGAAGGGCATCGTCACCGGCGTGCACGCTGCCAAGTCCGGCCATCCGGGCGGTTCGCTCGGCGCTGCCGACATCATGACCTATCTGTACTTTGAGGAAATGAGCGTCGACCCGGCCGATCCCCGCAAGGCCGATCGCGACCGTTTTGTGCTCTCCAAGGGCCATTGCGCTCCGGGCCTGTACGCCGTGCTCGCCGAGCGTGGGTTCTTCCCCAAGGAGGATCTCGAGACGCTGCGCCATATCGGCAGCCACCTGCAGGGTCATCCCAACATGAACGACACCCCGGGCGTCGACATGTCCACCGGCTCGCTCGGCCAGGGTATCTCCGCCGCCGTGGGTATGGCCGTTGCCGCCAAGCACTGGGGCGATACTTACCGCACGTACGCCCTGCTGGGCGATGGCGAGAGCGAGGAGGGCCAGGTCTGGGAGGCCGCCATGTTTGCCGGCAACCAGCAGCTCGATAACCTCTGCGTGATCGTCGACCACAACGGCCTGCAGATCGACGGCCCCGTCGAGGAGGTCAACGACCCCATGCCGCTCGCCGACAAGTTCCGCGCGTTCAAGTTCCACGTGGTGGAGCTCGCCGACGGCAACGACTTCGACCAGATCCGCGCCGCCTTTGCCGAGGCTCGCGCCACCAAGGGGCAGCCGACCGCCATTATCGCCGAGACCCTGAAGGGCAAGGGCGTGTCCTTTATGGAGAACCAGGTTGGTTGGCACGGCAAGGCCCCCAACGATGAACAGTTTGAGCAGGCCATGGCAGAGCTCACGGCCGCCGGAGAGGAGCTCTAGGATGGCAGACGTCAAAAAAATCGCCACGCGCGTAAGCAACGGCGAGGCCCTCGTCGAGCTCGCCAACGAGCACGATGACTTTGTGGTCCTCGACGCCGACCTGGCCGCCGCCACGCAGACCGGCAAGTTCAAGGCCGCCTGCCCCGACCGCTTCTTCGACGTGGGTATCGCCGAGAGCAACCTGATGGGCGTCGCCGCCGGTATCGCGACCACCGGCCGCGTTGCCTTCGCGAGCACCTTTGCCATGTTCGCAGCCGGCCGCGCTTTTGAGCAGGTCCGTAACTCCATCGGCTACCCGCACCTCAACGTTAAGATTGGTGCCACGCACGCCGGTATCTCGGTGGGCGAGGATGGTGCCACGCACCAGTGCTGCGAGGATATCGCCCTCATGCGCGTCATCCCCGGCATGACTGTGATCGTTCCTGCCGACGACGTCGAGGCCCGCGCCGTGACGCGCGCCGCCTACGAGTGCGACGGTCCGGTGTACATGCGCTTCGCTCGTTTGGCCTCGCCGGTTATCAACGACCCCGAGACCTACAACTTCGAGTTGGGTAAGGGCATTGTCATGCGCGAGGGCGCCGACGTCACCATCATCGCCTGCGGCCTGATGGTCGGCGAGGCTCTCGAGGCCGCCGAGCAGCTCGCTGCCGAGGGCATCGACGCCGAGGTCATCAACATGCACACCATCAAGCCCATCGATGCCGACCTGATCGTCAAGAGCGCCACCAAGACCGGCCACGTCGTGACCGTCGAGGAGCATTCTGTAATCGGTGGCCTGGGCAGCGCCGTTGCCGACGTCCTGTGCGAGCAGTGCCCGACGCCCCTCAAGAAGATCGGCGTCAACGACACCTTTGGCGAGTCCGGCCCGGGTGCCGAGCTCTTGCACAAGTATGGCCTGGACGCCGCCAACATCGTGGCGACCACCAAGGAGTTCTTGGCATAAGGCAAGGCGGATCTCAAGGACTGCTTCGCCAGAACTATGGAAACCCGGCAGGGGCGCACAAAATGAGAGCGCCCCAGTTTAAGTTTCAGAGAAATAAGGACAGAGTAAACCATTTTAAAGAAAAAACACGACCAATATAAACAAAACAAAAGAAAGACACCCACACACACCGTCCCCAAAG
>CAJMJM010000181.1 GCA_905213725.1 Collinsella aerofaciens | reverse complement strand
GTCTTGCGAGGTCGTAGGCGGGTTTTACGTTGTGGCATGTGGGGAGTCATGGCCGACCTGCTGCCCGGTGTGTGTATATTCGGCAACCGACTCAGCTTCACCACGGCGCGTCTGACCAAGCAGGCCGTTGCTCGGCTCGTCTTGGGTGTAGAAGCCCTCGCCCGAAGCACCGCTGTAGCCGTTGCCCTGATAGCCATCGTCATAGCCATCATCGTAGCCGTAGTCGTCGTCCTGGCCATAACCCTGGTCGTAACCCTGCTGGCCGCCCAGGTGCATCTTATTTTTAATCTCGTCAAGGAAGCCCATGGTTGTGTCCTCTCGCGGTTTAGTGCAGGCGCCCCGATAATCAGTGCGCACTTCAGAGCCTTATTTTACTGCAAACTCCGGGCTAAATACTACCCTGCCCAGGCGAACGAGCGTAGAGCCCTCCTCAAGGGCAGGCTCAAAGTCCTCGCGCATGCCGCAGGAAAGCTCAGGCAGGTTCAAATCGGGATGCGCCGCCTCCAGCTCATCCCTCAGCTCACGAAGCCCCGCAAAGGTGCGGCGTGCCACATCCTTATTCCCCCGGGGCGCCATAGTCATAAGCCCCTGTACGCAAATTCCCTCAAGTTCCGCAAGCTCACCCGCGGCGGCGCGAATCTCATCGGGCGAAAAGCCTCCCTTCGACTCCTCACCACTCACATTGACCTCAATGAGCACACGCTGGGGGCCGGCGAGTTCGCCTGCCTCAATCTTGCGGGCAGCACGGCTCGAGATCGCCTGCGCCAGATGCAGCGAACCCACCGAGTGAATCAGCTCGGCTGAGCCCAGCACCGCATTGATCTTATTGGTCTGCAGGTTGCCGATCATATCGAAGCGCACCTCGGGCAGCTCCGGATGCTCCGCCAAACCTGTGAGCTTGCGAACCAGCTCCTGCGGGCGATTCTCGGCAAAATGGCGATACCCCGCCTGGATGGCGGCAACGGTCTCATCGACACCAACGGTCTTGGACACGGCAATGAGGCGCGCGGCGTCGTGGGGACGGCCCGCGCGAGCGAGCGCCGCATAAAAACGTTCCAGAATCTGCTCGCGGCGAGCGCGCATCAAGTCCAAATAGTTATCCATTGCCAATCGCCTCCGCTGACAGCCAAACAAGTAGTCCCATGCTAACGCAAGAGCGCGGCCCCGCATGTGCAAGGCCGCGCTCACTTAGGTATTTACAATCTTTCGACGAACGGGGTTACTTACTCCTCGTCGTCCTCGCCATCGTCCTCATCCTCAAGATGATCGAGCAGGTAGCGAAGACCCTCGCTGACCTCGTTAACGGGCACCTTGGCAACGTAGCGTGCATCGACGGCGGGCCTCATGATAACACCCTCGCCCGAAGGCACGCGCATGCTCTCGAGCTCATCCTCATCAGTGCAGGCGATATCACTGGCAGTCATACGCTGTCCGGTCAACAGGAAGGTCAGACGGCAGGCGGCATCGATGGAAATCGAGGCGATGCGAGCGAGATAGCGCGATACCATGATGGCGCGGCGCAGGTCGTCATAGTTGCTGTCGTCGTCCATAAAATCGCCCGTGTCCATGCGGTTAAAGGTGCGGAAGAACTTCTCGTAGGCGGCGTGCACTGGCTCGTCCTCGACGGCCAAGTTGCAGATGATGGACATGTCGTTGGTGACGAGCGCAGAAAGCGAAGAGCCCAGCACCTGGTAGACGGCCTCAGCCTCGGCCTCGACCGTGCCGACAAGCTCCTTGGGCAGCGAGATGTCGGCCTTGATCATATGACGCGTGGCGCGGCAAATCTGGCGAACCTTATCGGTCATGCGCTGCAGGTTAAAGTCGACGTAGATGATCGTCTGCAGCAAGCGGAAGTCGGAGGCGACCGGTGACTGCGTGGCAATCAGGTTGTAGCAGACGGCCTCCAGGTTGGCGCAGCGTGCGTCAATCGAAAGCGTACGCTTCTTGGTCTTGGTGGCGAGCTTGCGGTCGTCGGTCACATAGGCCTTCACGGCATCGTGGAGGGCCAGATCGACGGCCTCGTAGATGCTCAGCATCTCGTGACGGGCCTCGATGAGCTGACGGGAAAACAGTTTGCGCATGGTTCACTCCAATCAGTTGGGTGCGGTCATGCCGCCCGCACAGTGAATACGCACCGGACCAGATCCGATCGGCTTGGGACTAGTCGCACCGATCAGCCAAAGCGGCCGGTGATATAGTCTTCCGTCCGCGAGTCCACCGGGCTGGTGAAGATCGCGTCGGTTTGACCATACTCGATGAGCGTAGCGGGCTCGCCGGCAACTTCCTGCAAGAAGAACGCGGTGTAGTCACTGATACGAGCTGCCTGCTGCATTGAATGCGTGACGATGATAATCGTCATCTCGGGCGCCAGCTCGGCCATCAGATCCTCGACCTTAGAGACGGAAGTGGGGTCGATGGCGGAGCAGGGCTCGTCCATCAGGAGGACATCGGGTTGCACCGCAAGCACGCGCGCGATGCACAGACGCTGCTGCTGACCGCCCGAGAGCGCCAAACCATCCTTGTTGAGCTGATTGGATACCTCTTTCCAGAGGTTGGCGCGCTTGAGCGATTCTTCCACGATGTCATCGAGGTCGCTTTTGCTAGTCACGCCCTGCAGACGAGGGCCAAAGGCGACATTCTCGTAGATG
>CAJMJM010000180.1 GCA_905213725.1 Collinsella aerofaciens | reverse complement strand
GACGCCTGCCGCGCCATGAAAGACCTGATGGTCGAGCTTCCCAACTACCGCAAGTCCAAAACGCTGCGCGAGCTGGTCATCCAGATCAACACCATCGAGTCCGAGGCCGACGAGCTCTACATCAACGCCATGCGCAACCTGCACGTTAACGGCAAGGATCCGCTCGAGGTCATCGCTTGGCGTGACGTCTACGCCTTCCTGGAGTACTGCGCCGACTGCTGCGAGAATGTGGCCGATGTTGTGGATTCGATTGTCATGAAGAACAGTTAATTGGGGGTACGTGTCCCGGCGGTCGCGGGCCCGGCCACTAATAACCTTTTTCACTCCGGCTGCAAGCAGAGTCGTTCAAAAGCGGTTAATTAGTGGTACGCGTCCCACCGGCGAAGGCCCGGCACCTATTTGCTTTATCACTCCGGCTGCGTGGCAGAGGCGTTAGGAAGTAAATAGGTGTCGGGCCTTCGCCTTACGTATCACCATTGGGAACCTGGGCTAATAGGCGGAATGCATGGTGGCTTTGGTTGAAAGCGTCTTTGGCATCAGTCATGACTTTGGGCAGCGCTGAGCGTTTGGCTGAATGTTGCTTTGGGTACCCTTTGGTTGTCTTTTATTTCGTTATTAAATTGTTGGAGGGCTTGTATGTCTTATTTGGATCTGGCTCGGGGTCGGTATTCTTGTCGTGAATTTCAGGATCGTTCTGTTGAGCAAGCTGTTGTGGATGCCATTGTTGAGGCTGGGCGTATTGCTCCTTCTGCTTGTAATAACCATCCAACCCGTGTGATGGTGTTGGATACGCCTGAGCTTCTGGAGAAGGCTGCTGCTTGTCAGCCTCGGTTTGCTCGTGATGGGTCTATCTTTGGCGCTCCGCTTATCTTCCTTATTTGCAGCGTTACCGATGATGCCTGGGTGCGCCCGTATGATCAGATGAACTCGAGTGCCATCGATACTTCGATCGTCTGCGATCAGATGATGATGGAGGCCACCGAGCAGGGCCTGGGAACGTGCTGGGTATGCCATTTTAAGCCTGGGGAGGCACAGGAGCAGTTCAATCTGCCCAAGGGCGTCTATCCCTATCACATGCTCGTCTGTGGATATCCTGCCGACCACATCGCCGATCCCGAGCATCGCGAGGCCCGTACCATTCCCCTCTCCGACTTCCTCCTCAAGTAGATTTTGGGACATGCCCTAAAACCTATCCTTGACCGCTCACCGGTTCGCCGAGTTCTGCGCCACCATGTGCAGGGCTCGGTTTTTTATGTTGCGCGCCCCGGTACAGTCATAAAAAAGGACCCGCAAGCTGCGGGTCCTTTCTAGGCACTAAATTGTAGGCCGAATGTTAGTCCAGGTCGTCGGCAGCGAAGTTGTCGATCGGGGCGAAGGGATCGGCCACGGGGACAACCGGGTCAGCGACGGGCAGCGGCTCGGCGGGAACAGTCACCGCAGGAGAAGCGGCAGAACCGACCGGCGTGGAGGCCATGAGGTCGGCCGGGAAGGAGTTCTGGGCATCGTCCATGAAGTGCTGGATGAGCTTGAGATACTCGGCCTTGAACTCCTCACGAGAAGCCTTGAGACGATCGATCTCCTCGAGCTCAGCCTGCTTTTCGGTCAGAGCCTGGCGGATAACCTCGCGGGCCTTGGCGTCAGCCTCGTTGCGAATACGCTCAGCGTTCTCATTGGCATCGTTGACGATGGTCTCAGCGGTCTGCTGGGCAGCGATCAGGGCAGCGGAAATCTGGCGCTCCTGAGCGGAGAAGTCAGGGGCGGGAGCAGCCACGGGGGCGGCAGGAACGGCCTGGGCGGGGGCATCCTGAGCCTGGGCAAGCTGAGCCTGCGCATCGGCAAGCTGCTGCTCGGTAGCAGTCAGACGACCCTTAAGGTCGACGATCTTAGCGAGCATAGCGTCAACCTCAGAGGACAGCGTCTCCAAGAAGACGTCGACCTCAGCAGGATCGTAGCCACGCTTGGCCTCAGAGAAAGTCTGAGCCTGGATGTCTGCAGGGGTAATAGCCATAACAAGTCTCCTTTTTCATCGCCTCGGCGCTACACGCCCGACGTAAGTTACTAAGACAGTTCTACACGAGTATACCTATAAGAAGCTGCAGAACCAGCCTCTGCACCAACTGCAACGCAATAATCGCAACGACCGGCGAAAAATCGATACCGCCCATCGGCGGGATGAAACGACGGAACAGGTTGAGCCACGGACCGCACACGCTATCAAGCACCGCGGCAATATCCTGAAGCAAACCACCCTGCTTCATGGGAATCCACGTCATAAAGCAGTAGACGACAATGAGCGTGGAATAGAAGTTGAACAGCGTATTGACCAGCTGGACGATAGTGTAGATGTTGATGGGAATCTCCTCGTCTTGTCTTTACTTAAGGTAGCCGTCGGCACGAAGCTTCTTGAGATCGGAATCTTTGACCTCGCAACCGGCGGGCAGCACCATGAACACGCGGTCGCCCACCTCCTTGACCGTGGCACCCAGACCGCAGGCAAAGCCGTAAGAGAAGTCCAAGACGCGCTTGGCAACTTCGGTGCGTACGCCCACAAAAATCAGTGCGACAGGCTGCTTGGTGCGAACGCGGCGCACCACGGTCTCCACGTCGTCATAGCTCTCGGGGCGCAGGACATAGGCCGGCAGCTGCGGTGTGGCGTTGATGATATTGCTCGCATAGGCCGAGGCAT
>CAJMJM010000179.1 GCA_905213725.1 Collinsella aerofaciens | reverse complement strand
CTTCTTGCCGTCGAGGAGACGTGTGGTGACGTTTCTCATGCGGCCAATCTCTACGGTGCGCAGCGTGTCATCGGCACCTCGGGCGTCATAGACCGTTCCCAGCAAATACGAGATGCCATCGCGCTGCCTGATGGCAAAGGGGCGGAGTGTCATCCGTGCTACTTCGGTTTCGCCACGTGCCGTGACGCTCGAAATATCAAAACTCACCGTGGTTCCATGGTCGATGGCCTGCTCGACGAGCTCGCACGTGTCGATGCGCTTGATGGGCGTGCGTGTTGCCTTGGTAGCCTTGCTGCCTGCGCTCGGAACGGGTTCGGGTGTATCGAGGTAGCCGCGAACGTCGGCACTCGCCATGGCAACTAAGTGCTGCGCCATGCTCTTGCGGATAGCGATAGGCGTGGAGCGGTTGCGCATGACCATACCGTGGAGCCGGATGATCTCTTCATCGGTGAGCGGGCTGGTAAGAAGTTTGTAGCCCACGCCGCGTTTGTACTCAATTTCGTATCCGGCATGGCGAAGCGCGGAGATGGCGGTGTAGATGCTGCGCCGCGCCGCCGAGATGGGCATGCGGGCGGGGTCGTCGGGATGGGAGAGGCGCCGGATCAGCTCATCGGAAAGTATGGCCTTGTCTTCGCCGGTGTTTTCGCTCAAGAGCTGCAGGATGCGAACGGCGCGATAGGCTGCCATCGAGGCGGCGCCTCTCGTCGTGGTGTCGTAGGTTTCAACAGCGGCTTCGGTCATCGTGCCCACGTCCTTTCCGTTTTGGGTGGCGACGGTATGGAGCCTAGGACGCGGGGCTTTCCCAGGGGCGCAGGGCGCTCTGGGCGGTCGGTAGTCGTCGGCAAACGGCGGGTTGAGTTTTCAACAGCCCTACTCAACTGACCAAAAACTTGCCAAAAGCTTGACGGATGCTGTTGAAAAAAAAGCGTCTCTCGACCGATGTCGAGAGACGCTTGTGCGATGAGCGTTGGCGTGTGGCGACGCGAGCTAGCGTCCGACGATTAGAAGTCGGCGTTGCCCACGGTGCGCGGGTGCGGCAGGACGTCGCGGATGTTGCCCACGCCGGTCAGATACATGACCAAGCGCTCGAAGCCCAGACCGTAGCCGGCGTGCTTGCAGGAACCGTAGCGGCGCAGGTCAAGGTAGTACTTGTACTGCTCGGGATTCATGCCCAGGTCCTTGATGCGGGCCTCGAGCAGATCCAGGCGCTCCTCGCGCTGGGAGCCGCCGATAATCTCGCCGATACCGGGAACCAGGCAGTCGGCGGCGGCGACGGTCTTGCCGTCCTCGTTCATGCGCATGTAGAATGCCTTGATCTCAGCCGGGTAGTCGGTCACGAAGGTCGGGCGCTTAAAGTGCTCCTCGGTCAGGAAGCGTTCGTGCTCGGTTTGCAGGTCGATGCCCCAGCTCACGGGGTAGTCGAACTTGTGGCCGTCGGCGACTGCCTGCTCCAGGATCTCGACGGCCTCGGTGTAGGTAACGCGGGCAAAGTCGGAGTTGGCGACATGGTCCAGGCGCTCGAGCAGACCCTTGTCCACAAACTTGTTGAGCATATTGAGCTCGTCGGGGCAGGTGGCCATAACGTCCTTAAGGACGTACTTGAGCATGGCCTCGGCGTTGTCCATGTAGTCGTTAAGGTCGGCAAAGGCCATCTCGGGCTCGATCATCCAAAACTCGGCGGCGTGGCGCGTGGTGTTGGAGTTCTCGGCACGGAAGGTGGGGCCAAAGGTGTACACGTCACCAAAGGCCATGGCAAAGTTCTCGGCATTGAGCTGGCCGGACACGGTGAGGCTTGCATGCTTGCCAAAGAAGTCCTGGCTCCAGTCGACCTCGCCGGACTCGGTGAGGGGCGGATTTTTGGGGTCGAGCGTGGTCACGCGGAACATCTCGCCGGCGCCCTCGCAGTCACTCGTGGTGATGATGGGGGTGTTGACGTAGACAAAGCCCTGCTCCTGGAAGAAGCGGTGGATGGCGGCAGCCGCGACAGAGCGAATGCGGAACACGGCGCGGAACAGGTTGGTGCGCGGGCGCAGGTGCTGCTGGGTGCGCAGGAACTCGACGGTTGCGCGCTTCTTCTGCAGCGGGTAATCCGGGGCGCTCGTGCCCGCGACCTCGATGGAAGTGGCAGAAAGCTCGAAAGGCTGGGGCGCATCGGGGGTCAGCTTGACGGTGCCGGTGCAAATGAGTGCGGCCGAGACGTTTTGATGGGCGATCTCGTCGTAGTTGTCGAGTGCCTCGCGGTTCATGACGACCTGCAGGTCGCGGAAGCAGCTGCCGTCGTTGAGCGTAACAAAGCCAAAGTTCTTCATGTCGCGGACGGACTTGACCCAGCCGGCGACGGTGACGGTTTGGCCGCCGAGCGACTCGGCATCGGCATAGAGCTGCGCGATTTTGGTGCGGTTCACGTATCCTCCCATAACGGTTGAATGATAGTTATCCATACAGTTCGATATTCTAGCAGCTCGGCTCATTTGAGCTATACAGATAAAGCATTGGCGGGATGGTTTTTCAAACGAAAAGCGCCCGCGGCCAAATGGTCGCGGGCGCTTGACGAGGTGCCTTTTGGCTGTGTGGCGTGGGGCCTGGCTACTTGGTCTTGGCAACCAGCAGCGGGTCGCCCAGCTTGACGAGCGGGTTGCCGCCGATAAGCGTTCCAGACTCGCCGACATGGTCGATGCTCTTTAGACGGTCGAGCTCGGAGACGATGACGGTCGCGAG
>CAJMJM010000178.1 GCA_905213725.1 Collinsella aerofaciens | reverse complement strand
GTGGCTCTCGGGTAGCAGGTCGATATTGCCTGCAAAGGCCGAAGGACCGGCGTATGGGGAGCGGAAGAAGTCCGTGGGGTTGACGGGGAGAACCTGCCAGTAGCGCATGCCCATGGCGGCCAGATGGTCGATAAAGCGACGCGTGGGCGCACCGATCGTACCGGGCTTGCCGTCGTCGGTCGGCACCGATGTGATATGGCACACAACACCCGCACCGTGATCGAGCGGCTCCTGCAGGCGCTGCTCGGCATGGTGATAGATGATCGACGAGCCCAGCGGATACAGATCGAGCGTGACCGTACCGTTATGGATCTCACACTCGTGACCGCTGATCACGTCACTCGCGCATTCGCCGAGCGCCGGGATCGTCACGCGATGCGAATTGCGCAGGCTGCGGTTGATGATGACGGTCGCGGACTCGCCGTCTTTACCGGTACGGTTGTAGGCCAGCACCTCGTCATTGAGCGCGAAGGCCTTGATCTCACCGTCGATCATAAACGGCAGCGCGCGGCGCACGGCCGAGGCATTCTTGACGATCGCAAACGTATCGAAGTCGTGTAGGTTTTCCTTGGTCGGCATGGGGCGGCGGGTGCCCGGATCGGTGAGGCCCTCCAGGCCGTACTCATCGCCATAATAGATCGAGGGCACGCCCGGGAACGTCATCTGCATGAGCGTCGCGAGCCAAAAACGGCTCTTGGCCAGGCCCATGGAGTTCTCGTCCAGGCGCCATTTGCTGCGCGCACTCTCGGGCAGCTGCGACTCGTCGGGGCCACCGCCGAGCACCGAGATAATGCGCGGGCGGTCGTGGCTCGACAGCAGATTGAGCGCGCAGGATAATGCCTCGCGCGGGTAGTTCTCGCGCAGGGTCTCGATATCCTCGGCAGCTTGGTAGGCGTTTTTGTAGCCCATCAAAAAGCCGATGACCATGTCGCGGAAGGGGTAATCCATGGCCGAGTCGAGCTCGGAGCCTTGCAGATAGCGACGCAGATGGCCGTAGCTGATCTTGTTGGAGGCATCTTCCCAGACCTCACCGAGCAGCAGCGCGTCGGGCTTCTCGGCGAGCACGGCCTTTTTGATCTCGGTCAGGAAGTCATCGGAAAGCTCGTCGGCCACGTCCAGGCGCCAACCATGGGCACCGGCGCGCAGCCATTTGCGGATCACGCCGTCCTTGCCCAGGAGCCGCTCGCGCACCAGTTCGGAGCTCTCGTTGATGGCGGGCATATTGCCCACGCCCCACCAGCAGTCGTACGAGCCGTCCTCGTGGAAATAAACCGCATCGCGCCACGGCGAATCTTCACTTTGCCATGCGCCCACTCCGGGGTAGTTGCCGTAGCGGTTGAAGTAGATCGAGTCGTCGCCCGTGTGGTTGAAGACGCCGTCCAGGATGATAGAAATGCCGAGCTTCTCGGCCGCCTTGCACAGCTCCGTAAAGTCCTGCTCGGTGCCCAGAATCGGGTCGATCTTGGTATAGTCGGCCGTGTCGTAGCGGTGGTTGCTCGCGGCCTCAAAGATCGGGTTGAGGTAGATGGCCGTAAAGCCCAGCTCGGCAATGCGGGGCAGGTCATTCTGGATACCCTTGAGCGAGCCGCCGTAAAAATCCCAGGTCTTGATGGAGCCGTCTTCGGCACGCTCGTACTCGGGCGGTTCGTTCCAGTCCTCGACCATGCGGCGCTGGATTCCTTTGCGCGGTTTTTCAACTTCGGCAAGCGTGCGTTCGCGCCAGTTTTCGTCGCGGGCATAGCGATCGGGGAAGATCTGGTAGACCATGCCGCGCTCGTACCACTCGGGACGCACTTCGCGGTGCTTGTAAACGGTGATCTGGAAGGACGGAACCTCGGCGTAGTCGTAGGTTACGCCCTCGCCGCCGGTGCGGCCCTGCGGCGCGCCCAGGCGAACCTCGGGCTGGCCCTCGATGTTGCAGATAAAGCTGTACCAGATAAGACAGGGCTCAGTGCACTCAAGCTCTACGGTAAATATGCCGTCGCCCTCGTGCGTCATGGGATACAGAGACTCACCGATTTCATCGACCCAGGTACGCAGGGTAAGCGTTGCCTGGTTGGGGTCGGCATCCTCCAAAATCACCGATAGCGAAACGGAAGTTCCAGTGGTCACAGCGCCAAACGGAGTACGAAACTGCGGCAGACGGCTGTTGTGAATCAATCTCATAATACGGTCCAGTTCAATAGAATCACGGCCTGCGGGCCATGGGCTTTACGCACAGATTGTAAGTATATCTGTTGTACACAGGCTGTATAAACAACATCCGTTTACCATCGGCGAACGGTTGTCCTAGAAAATCGTTTTACCAACTATCTACAGATAAGGGGCGCCCGGTTGGAGCGCCCCTTGCTAAGGGTTTGATGAGGTTTTGGATTGTCTGTGGACTAGCGGCGCTTGCGGGTGGCCGTTGCCTTGCGGACGGACGTCTTCTTGGTCGGAGCCTTTTCCTCGGCCGGAGCGGCGGGGGAGACCGGGGTCTCCTTGGCGGGCTCGGGCTTGGCCGTAGCCTTCGGTGCGGCCTTGACCTTAGCGGCCTTCGGCGCCGGCTTGGCCTTTACCTCGGCCTTGGCCTCTGCCTTGGTGGCAGCAGCCTTGGTCGTGGTCTTCTTGGCCGTCGTCGCGGCACGCTTGCGCGTGGTGGTCTTGGAGGCCGGCTTGGCTTCGACGGATGCCTCGGCCATGGTCTCGGCGGGCGTCTCCACGACTTTGGCGGACGGCTTTGCGGCTGCAGTGG
>CAJMJM010000177.1 GCA_905213725.1 Collinsella aerofaciens | reverse complement strand
AATCACCACGCACTCGGGCGCCGGCACTGGCGAGGCCGAGGCCAACTGCGCCGATAAGGCCATCAGCGAGCTCAAGGATTACCTGGAGAACGGCAACATCGCACATAGCGTCAACTACCCCGCCTGCAGCATGGGCAAGGCGCGCGCCGCAAGCCGCATCGCCTGCCTGCACGCCAACGTGCCCAACATGATCGGCCAGATCACGGCCATTCTCGCCAAGGACAACGCCAACGTGCAGCGTATGACCAACGAGTCCGCTGGCGAGAACGCCTACACCATGTTCGACACCGACGAGCACCTGGACAGCAGCACCATCGAGGCGCTCAAGCAGATTCCGTCGATGTATCGCGTGCGCGTGATCAACTAGCGCCGGCTGATCTGACGGGCAGTTCCCCATGTGGCCTGCCCGTCACTGACATTGAATGCCCGCGGGGACGCCTTTCGCACGAGAGGCGCCCCCGTTTTTGTGAGCACTCCATTAAATACACCGAGCCGCTTCTTGACATACAATCTGTATATTGACCTAACTATCTGTGAGGTGCCTATGGTTGATACAGATTTTGCTTGGCGGCTTACGCAAGGACTCGTGCGGATCGACAGTTCCGACCCAGGTGCGTATGAGGGCGAGATTGAACGCTATATCAAAGCGTTGGTTGAGGAACGGTTGGCGCAGCTGAGCCATCCGGTGCTCCATGCCGTGCAGGTTGAGGAACTCGAGGTGCTGCCAGGGCGCCGCAACCTTATGGTCACCGTGCCGGGACTGAGCGACGAGCCACGGCTCGTCTATATCTGCCATATGGATACCGTTACGCTGGGCGATGACTGGGACGCGGACATTCCGCCGCTCGGAGCGATCGTGCGCAACGATAAACTCTATGGCCGCGGTGCCTGCGATATGAAGGGTGGCCTGGCCTGCGCCATTGCCGCACTGGTCCATACGCTCGAGCGCGTGGCGGCAGAAGGCGAGCTGCCCCGCCGTGGCTTCTCACTCATTTGCTCGGTCGACGAGGAGGACTTTATGCGCGGCTCAGAGGCCGCGATCGATGCCGGCTGGGTCGGCTCGCGCGAATGGGTGCTGGACACCGAACCCACCGACGGACAGATCCAGGTGGCGCACAAGGGGCGCACGTGGTTCGAGATTGAAATGGCTGGCGTAACGGCGCATGCGAGCCAGCCGTGGAAGGGCGCGGATGCCGTCGCCGCCATGGCCGAGGTCGTGTGTTCGCTCCGTCGCGCGTTTGTGGCGCTGCCCGCGCACGATGAGCTGGGGCCTTCGACCATCACGTTTGGCCAAATCGAGGGCGGATATCGCCCCTATGTCGTGCCCGACCGCGCCAAAGTCTGGGTCGACATGCGTCTGACCCCGCCGACCGATACGGCCGCCGCGACGCGCATGGTAGAGCAGGCCATCGCCGTCGCCGAAGCCGCCGTTCCCGGTTGCCATGGCAGCTACACCGTGACGGGCGACCGCCCCGCCATCGAGCGCGACCCGAACTCTCCCCTTCTAGCAGTGCTCAAGCGTGCCGCCGATGACGTGACGGACGCGGACACGACCGTCGGCTTCTTTACCGGCTACACCGACACCGCCGTCATTGCCGGCAAGACAGGTAACCGCAATTGCATGAGCTACGGTCCCGGGTCGCTCGCGCTCGCGCACAAGCCCAACGAATATGTGCCCCACGCCGATATCGTTCGTTGTCAGCAGGTGCTGATCGCGCTCGCCGATAACGTGCTCTGGGACGCGAGCGGCCAAGTTGGGGCATAATAAGCCGCGAACAAACCGACTCGTGCGTTAGGACCGCCCATGAAAGCACTTCCGTTTCCCTGCATCCGCCCGGCTCAGGACCGCGTGCTCGAGGCGCTGCCTGCAATGGGCAGCATCCTGAGCGGCAACGATGCTCTGCGCGGAGCCATTGCCGATGGTCTGATGCTCAAGGACCCGGGTGCGGCGTATTACGTGTACGAATGCTCGGGCGAGCCGGGACGCGTGACGGGTGTCGTGGCGATCTGCCCGACGAGTGTACTTGCGGGCGACAAGGGCGATGCCAGCGCTGACGTGGCCGCCGCTGCGCGCGCGATCGCCGAGCTCAAGGTGCAGCCGCGCCCCGTGTCGCTCGCCTACGAGGCCTCGCCCGTCATGGATATCATCCTGGGCGCCGCCAAAGAGGGCGCGTCGCTCTACGCCGTCACCGACCCCGCGGGCATTACGCACCGCGCGTGGGAGGTCAAGCGCGAGGACGCCGTCGGGGCCATCCGCGCTATGCTCGACCAAGCACCGGAGCCAGCACTGGTCGACGACCCTACCTACGCTGCCGCGCTGGTCGGGGCATCACAGCTCCTGACCGACGATGCCCGTGCCGCCGGCACCTACACGGGCAAAGAGCCGTTCAACTTTGCCGTAGCTGTACTCTTCCCCGCCGCGCAGGTCAGCGGCGGCGTGCCGCAGGTTCCGACGGGCCTGCTCACGCACCAGGTCGCGCGGTTCTAGCAAGACCAGACCGTCCAGCACAAAAATCGGCAGCCCAACAAACAGGGGGCGGAGATGCAGCAGGTACATGCATCTCCGCCCCTTTTGCGTCGAGAAGTTATGCCGGCGACCCGTGCCGCCGTGCTCGCGTTATCCGCGCTGCGGACCCGCAGTAGCCACGAGCGGTTCAAGCCCCAGCTCGCGCGCGTAGTCTACCTGCGTAAAGACTTCGCCAAGTACAAACGTACCGACCGCATCGTCAAACGCTAAATGCAGCAC
>CAJMJM010000176.1 GCA_905213725.1 Collinsella aerofaciens | reverse complement strand
TCGTGGCGTTTGACAAGGGCAAACCGCGCGTGCGCATGGAGATGCTGCCGCAGTATAAGGCGCAACGCCCGCCCATGGACCCCGATCTGCATGCGCAGTTTCCGATGATCAAGGAGCTGCTCACCGCGCTCAACGTGCCGATTCTGCAGTCCGAGGGCTGGGAAGGCGACGATATCCTGGGAACCATGGCGCGCCTGGGTGAAGAGGCCGGCTGCGACATGCTGCTGGTGACCGGCGACCGCGACATGTATCAACTCGTGACCGAGCACGTCAACGTGGTCTCGACCCGCAAGGGCCTGTCCGACGTGGCGATCATGACGCCCGAGAGCGTGGACGACCTGTATCACGGCATTACGCCGGCGCTCGTGCCCGATTTTTACGGTCTAAAGGGCGATACGTCGGACAACATTCCCGGCGTACCGGGCATCGGCCCCAAAAAGGCGAGCGCGCTCATCGCACAGTACGGCAGCTTGGACGAGGTCATCGCGCATGCCGACGAGGTCAAGGGCAAGATGGGCGAGAACCTGCGTGCGCACATCGACGATGCGCTGCTGAGCCGCAAGGTCGCAACCATTCGCACCGATGCGCCCGTCGAGCTCGACTTTGACGAAACGTCCTTCCCGGCGTTTTCTGCCGACGAAGTGTCCGCGGCGCTGGGCACACTTGGTATCACCGCCATGCAGAACCGTTTCTTGGCGCTGGTCGGCGGCGAGGGCGGGGCTGCTGCTGCCTCCAGTGTGGTTGAGATACCTGCTATGGTTCGCGCAGCCGCCGGCGATGCCGACGCGCTTGGTGCCGTTGCGGCTGAGGTCTCCCGCGCGATTGATGCCGGCGAGTGGGTCGCCGCCGTGGTGGACGACGACAAGGAAGAGGGCGCGCTCTTTGGACTGACGCGCACGCTGTGGTTGGCGACGTCCAAGGGCCTGTTCGCGCTCGAGGAGGGCGACAGCTGTGCGGCGGCTGAGGTTGAGGGCTTCAACTTCGTTCACGGCGTGATTGCCGGCGTGCTCGCGCGTCTGTTTATGGAGGGTCGCGTGGCGAGCCCGGATATGAAGGCGCTGTTGCACGAGCTTTCGCCCGTCGATTCTTCTGAGCCCGAGCTCATGGATCCGCTCGCTACCGATTCCACGCGTATCTTCGATACCGTGGTCGCTGCCTATCTGCTGGATTCCGATCGCTCCGAGTTCGATGAGGCATATCTTGCCGATACGTATCTGCAGATGGCGCTGCCTGCGGCGCGCGGCGCAGAGGGTGCCGGTGAGGACGCTCCGGCGCCTGCCGCCCGTACTGCGGCTCTGACGCTGGCGCACGTGGCACCGTTGCGCGAGTGCATGGCCCGAGAGAATGCCGCCTACGTGTTCGATGGCATCGAGATGCCGCTCGTTCCGGTACTTGCTAAGATGGAGCGCGCGGGCATGCTCGTGGACCCCGACCGTCTGCACAGTCTGTCCGAGGGTCTGGCGACCCAGATTACCGAGGTTGAGCGCAGTATTCGCGACCTGGCGGGTGACGAGACCTTTAATATTGGCAGTCCCATGCAGCTGTCGCACGTGCTCTTTGATGTGATGGGGCTTCCGACCAAGGGCCTCAAGAAGACTAAGCGCGGCTATTATTCGACCAACGCCAAGGTGCTGAGCGACCTTGCGCGTGACCACGAAATCGTGCGTCTGATCTTGGACTGGCGTGAGAAATCTAAGATCAAGTCCACCTATCTGGACACGCTGGGCCCGCTACGCCGTGGTGACGGTCGCGTACACACTACGTACAACCAGACCATCACGGCAACGGGGCGTCTGTCCTCGAGCGACCCGAACCTGCAGAACATCCCGACGCGCTCGGAGCTGGGTCGTACCGTCAAGACGGCGTTTTCGGCAGGCGAGGGAAGCGTCTTTTTGGCGGTGGACTACTCGCAGATCGAGCTGCGTCTGCTGGCGCATCTCTCAGGTGACGAGCACTTGGTGCGCGCCTTTAACGAGGGCGAGGACTTCCATGCCGAGACGGCGGCGCGCGTGTTCGGTGTGCCGGTGTCCGAGGTAACGCCCGACCTGCGCAGTCGCGCCAAGGCCGTGAACTTTGGCATCGTGTATGGCCAGCAGGCCTACGGCCTGTCGCAGTCGCTGCATATCTCGATGGCCGAGGCACGCGACATGATCGACCGCTACTACGAGGCCTACCCGGGCGTGCGTACGTTCCTCGACAACGTAGTGGCGCGCGCCAAGCAGACGGGCTACGCCGAGACCATGTATGGCCGCAGACGCCATATTCCCGAGCTCAAGGCCAAAAACCCGCAACTCCGCGGCTTTGGCGAGCGCACGGCCATGAACCACCCCATGCAGGGAACCGCCGCCGACATCATCAAGATCGCCATGGCCCGCGTAAGCCGCCGCCTGGAAGAGGAAGGCTTTGCCGCCCACATGATCCTGCAAGTGCACGACGAACTGGACTTTGAGTGCCCCATCGACGAAGTCGAGCGCCTAACCACCATGGTCCGCGACGTCATGGAACACGTAGTAGACCTCCGCGTCCCCCTAATTGCCGAAGGCAGCACCGGCATAACCTGGGCCGACGCCAAATAGGGAAGTGCCCACAACCCCAAAGTAACCAAAACAGAGGGGAGCCCCTTCCAAAAAGGGGCTCCCCTCTGTTCAAATAAATTCAGCCAAGTATCTAGACACTCAAGAGGCCATCTTGGCGGCAAGTAAAGTCAACATGGCCATGCCCGGGGCCGACCGCTTGATTTTTGTAGATTCCGCACGAGCCGAAGAGCACTAAATGTGCTCTTCGTGCGAGCCCAGGA
>CAJMJM010000175.1 GCA_905213725.1 Collinsella aerofaciens | reverse complement strand
CTGCTCACGACGGAGGCCACATTAAGTGGCCTCCTGTTCGTGCGGAACTCGCGATAAACTTCATCAGTGCCCGCCCCACGGGAAAGCTACCAATAAGGGACCAGGTTTATTTTGGGCAGCTTTATCATGGAAAATACTGCTACGTCTATCTACTGATCTGAAATCTGAATACTGAATAGATTGTCTAACTGAATAACGAGCGTCACTAACCAGCCCTTTTGCTTGCGCCCGGGAGGGACGCATATGACGTTTATCGCGAGTTCCGCACGCAAAGGAAAGCACTTAATGTGCTTTCCGTCTTGCGCAGGACTGTAGAGCAGGAAACTTCATATGCGGCCCTCCCGGGCGCAAGCAAAAGGGCGACCCCTGTCCGGAGTCGCCCTTGTTGAGCTGATTATGTACGGCTGTTACTCGGCGTCGTGGTGACGGCGGGGCTTGCGGCCTCCGTTGTCGCCGGGACGGCGCGGACGGTCGCTGCGCTCGGAGCGCTCGCGACGCGGACGCTCACGGCGCTGGAAGTGCTCGCCGTCGCCCTCAGAGGCACCCTCGGCGCGAGCCGGGGCCTCGGGCTTGTCAAGACGATCGAGCGAGATCTTGCCGCGATCGTCGACCTCGATGACGACGACCTTGACCTCGTCGCCGACGTTGAGGACGTCCTCGACCTTCTCCACGCGGCCCTTGGCGACGCGGGAGATGTGCAGCAGGCCATCCTTGCCGGGCAGCAGGTTCACGAAGGCGCCGAAGGGCGGGATGGAGACCACTCGACCGGTGTACTCCTCGCCCGGCTCGGGAACCTTAATGATGAGCTTGATGCGCTCGACAGCCTGATCGACGGACTCGCCGGTGCCGCCGACAAAGACGGTGCCGTCCTCCTGGATGTCGACCGAAGCGCCGGTCTCATCCTGGATACCACGGATGACCTTACCGCCGGAACCGATGACGTCGCGGATCTTGTCGGTCGGAACCTGGATGGAGACGATACGCGGAGCTGTGCTGCGTGTGGTGTGGCGCGGCTCGGGGATCACATCGAGCATCTTCTGCAGAATGAAGGCACGACCCTCCTTGGCCTGCTGCAGGGCGCGGGCCAGGATGTCGAAGGTGAGGCCAGTGGCCTTGTTGTCCATCTGCAGGGCGGTGATGCCCTCGGTGGTTCCGGTGACCTTAAAGTCCATGTCGCCCAGGAAGTCCTCGAGACCCTGGATGTCGGACAGGACCACGGTCTTGCCCTCCTCCTGGATCAGGCCCATGGCGATACCGGAGACCGGGCGCTTAATGGGCACGCCGCCGTCCATAAGGGCGAGCGTGGAGCCGCAGGTCGAAGCCATCGAAGAGGAGCCGTTGGACTCCATGACCTCGGAGACGACGCGGATGGCGTAGGGGAACTCGTTCTCGTCGGGAAGCACCGGAAGCAGAGCGCGTTCAGCCAGGTTGCCGTGACCGATCTCGCGGCGCTTGGGGCTGCCCATGCGGCCGGTCTCGCCGGTGCAGAACGGCGGGAAGTTGTAGTGGTGCATGTAGCGCTTGCCCTCGGTGGGCTCGATGGTGTCCAAGCGCTGGCCCTCGTTGAGCATGCCGAGCGACAGGACGGAAAGCACCTGGGTCTGACCACGCTGGAACAGGCCGGAGCCGTGAACGAGCGGCAGGTAGTTGTCCTTCACCATGATGGGACGGATCTCGTCGGCGGCACGGCCGTCGACGCGCTCGCCGGTCTCGACGACCATGGTGCGCATGGCCTTCTTCTCGAGCTTCTTGCGCACCACGGGGATCTCGCGCTCCCAAGCGGCCTGCTCCTCCTCGGTGAACTCGGCGCGGATGGACTCCTTCAGAGCCTCGACCTTACCGATACGGGAGAGCTTGTCGGCGTCGCGAAGGGCGGCAGCCATCTCGTCGTAGTGGGCGAAGATGCGCTCCTGGACCTCCTCGACGGGCTGGTCGAGCGGGTACTCCTTCTTGACGATGGGGCCGTTAACCTGCTCCCACTCGGCGACGAACTCGTCCTGAGCCTGGCAGAAAGCAGCAAGGGCCTCCTGGCCAAACTTCATAGCGGCGAGCATGTCGTCCTCGGAGATCTCCTCGGCGCCGGCCTCGACCATCGAGATAAAGTCGGCAGATCCGCCCAGCTCCAGGTCCAGATCGGAGTTCTCGCGCTCCTCGTAGGTGGGGTTGACGATAAACTCGCCGGTCTCCACGTTACGGCCGATGCGCACGCAGGCAAGCGGGCCCTCGAAGGGCACGCCGCCGAGCGTCATGGCCAGGGAGGCACCCATGACGTTGATGACGTCGAAGGGGTTGACCTGGTCGGCGACGAGCGAGGTAGCGACAATGTGTACCTCGTTGCGGAAGCCGTCCGGGAAGCTCGGGCGAATCGGACGGTCGATCATGCGCGCGGTGAGCGTGGCCTTCTCGCTGGGACGGCCCTCACGCTTGAGGTAGCCACCCGGGATGCGGCCGGCAGCGTACATCTTCTCGTTGAAGTCGACGGTCAGCGGGAAGAAGTCATAGTTCTTGCGCTCCTTGGAGACGACCACGGTATCGAGCATCGTGGTGTCGCCCTGCTTGACCAGACAGGCGCCAGTGGCCTGCTTGGCAAGCTCGCCGGACTCAAAGGTGTAGGTCTTGCCGTACAGCTCAAAGGTCTTGGATACGAGTGTCATTGTTCTCCTTTACCCCACAGGCCCCTTGCCTGCGGGCTTCTCATGTGACGCGAGCCCCCTGCCCCCGCCACGCTTCAGAGCGTGATTGTTCGCGCCCTTACACAAAAAGAGCGCCCCGCTGCGCAGGACGCTCATAGCATGTACAAA
>CAJMJM010000174.1 GCA_905213725.1 Collinsella aerofaciens | reverse complement strand
CGAAGCCGTCGACATCGCCCTGAGCGGGCTGATGTAGGGTAGGTAAAATTGGACGGGGCTAAAAGACTGGTCTGAAACGTTTGATACTAGTCTTTTTAGCCCCGTCCCAAATGAACTGCTTCTAAGTTGCGGTGGAATAGGGATTGATTGGCGGCTAATAAGCCAAAAACAGTCCCTATTCCACCGCAACTGATGTGGGCGTCCCTAGTGAGTTGGCTGGTAGCGGGGGCAGTAGCTGATGGCGATGGCGTCGACGCCTACGTGGGTGGCGATGGTGCAGCCGATGGGGCCGGTGCCGGCGTCTACGTAATCCTGACCCGCGAGTGCCTCGTTGACAAGCTCCTGCTCCTCGGCGGCGCCGGTCGTGAGCACGCGCACGCTGGAGCCCGGATACTCGGCCAAAAATGCGAGGCAATCGGCCATGGTGTTGGTAACGATGCGCTTGGCACCGCGGCCCTTTTTTATGGCCTTGATCTCGCCCGATTTCCACTCCGGCGAAACGGCCAGGCGAATGTTAAGCATTTGCGTGAGCTGGCCGGCGAGCTTGGGCGCGCGGCCGTTCTTAACGAGATTCTCGAGCGTGCGGGGAATCAGCAGCAGGTGGGCGTCGGGCAGCGTCGCGCGGATCTGCGCCTCGGTCTCGTCCAGGCTGCGGCCGTCCTCGCGCATGGCCAGCGCGTACTCCACCAGCAGGCCCTCGGCGCCCGAGCCGGTGCGCGAGTCGATGCAGCGCACGTCGAGCTCGTGCGTCTCGGCCGTCAGGCTGGCGTTGGCGTAGCAGGCGGACCACTCGCTGCACAGCGAGATAAAGATGGCGCTATCGTGGCCGTCGGCGCGCACGCGGTCAAAGAGTTCCTTGAACTCGCCGGCACTCGGCTGCGAGGTGTGCGGCAGCTGCTCGGAGCCGGCCATGCGGGCGACGTACTCTTGGGCGGTAATCTGCACCTGGTCGAGCAGGTCCTCGCCCTCGATAATCACATGCAGCGGAATCACGTAAATGCCGAGCTCTTGGGCGCGGGCGGGGGAGATGTCCGACGTGGAGTCGGTTATGATGGCAAAAGACATAATTGCACCTTTCGTTGGGGCGCGACGGCGCCGCCTTCTGAGAGCAAAGTGCGACAAGTATAGTGGAGTCGTTCCACATTTCTAGGTTCAATTGTTGAATAGTCAACAGTTTGAAGTGTCGGTGTGGAAATCGTCAACTGGGGAAGAGGGATGCCGATGGAGGCGCTGGAGATATGCAAACGGCCGGTCGTGCTGTTTGATTTTGATGGCACGGTGGCCGATACGGGTCGGGCGGTGATGACCTCGACGCGCAAGACGCTGGCTGCACGCGGGTTTTCGGAGGCGCAGATGGGTGACCTGCGTCGCATGATCGGGCCGCCCCTGTGGAAGAGTTTTCACGACTTTTATGGCTTCTCCCGCGAGGAGTTGCTTGTGGTGGCCGACGAGTACCGCGCCTTTTTTGACGAGCTGGGACCGGAGGAGTATCCCGTGTTTGACGGGATCCCCGAGCTGCTGGATGGGTTGGTCGCCCAGGGCAAGCGCTTGGCCGTGGCGACGTCGCGCATGGAGGCAAAGTGCGTTGACATGGTGGGAGAGCTGGGACTTTCTCAGTTTGAGGCGGTGGTTGGCATGAATCCGCCGCAGGGGCGCGAGACCAAGGCCGATTCGGTCCGCGACGCGTTGGCGGCCTTGGGTGCGGCCGCGGGCGATGCCGCGATGATCGGCGATCGCTTTAACGACGTCGAGGGCGCGCACGCGATGAGCGCGCCGTGCATTGGTATCTATTCGGGCGCGGCGGCGCCGGGCGAGCACGAGGCGGCGGGTGCCGATGCAGTGGTGCACTCGGTGGCCGAGCTTGCTAAACTTTTCGCTATATAGGTATTTGATGTGAGGGGCGGGCACGCTCGCCGCTCATTGGTAAGGAGGTCGTCCATGAATCAGGTGGAGCAGAGCGTTGCCGAGTATGTCGACGAGGTCTGGGAGGATGTCGTCGCCGATATCGAGCAGCTGGTGAGTTATCCGTCCGTGGCAGTTTCTGCCGATGCGGAGCCCGGCGCGCCGTTTGGCCGCCCGGTCCGTGACGCGCTCGATTGCGCGCTCGGCATCGCGCAGAAGCTCGGCTATCAGACGAGCGACGACGAGGGCTATGTGGGAATCGCCGATATCCCGGGCCGCGGCGACAAACAGCTCGCGACTATCTGCCACGTGGACGTGGTTCCCGCCGGCCCTGGCTGGAACACCGACCCGTTCACCATGGAGCGCCGCGAGGGCTGGGTGCTCGGTCGCGGCGTGATTGACGACAAGGGCCCGGCGGTATTGTCACTCTACGCCGGCGCCTACTTGCTCAAGCACGGCATTGTTCCGCGCTACACCTTCCGCGCGCTGCTGGGCTGCGATGAGGAAGTGGGCATGTCCGACGTTCACCATTATCTGGAGAACAACGCAGACCCCGACTTTTTGTTTACGCCCGATGCCGAGTTCCCGGTCTGCAATGCTGAGAAGGGCCAGTTTGGGGCGACGTTCGTGAGCCCCAAGATCGACGGCGGGCGCATTGTGTCCTGGAGCGGTGCCGAGGCGAGCAACGCCATTCCGTCGCAGTCTATCTGCGAGCTCGCGATTGCCGCCGATGAGCTGCCGGCGCCGGTCGAGAATGCTGACCGCCTGGAGATCACGGCTCTCGACAATGGTCATGTGCAGATTTTCGCCCACGGTATTGGCGGTCACGCCTCGATGCCCGAGGGGACGATCAATGCCGTCGGCCTGATCGTGTCGTATCTGCGCGAGGCCGAGGACGCGTTTGGTGCACGCGACGAGCGCCTGCTGACGCCTGCCGAGCACGAGTTCGTCAAGTTCCTGGCCTTTGTGCATGCGGATGCCTATGGTCGCGGCCTGGGTATCGACGCGACGAGCCCAGCGTTTGGCCCGCTTACCTGCAACGCTGGCGGCATCCGTGTGGCGGATGGCCATATCGAGCAGGTCATCGACGTGCGCTTCCCCGACAGCACGAGTGCCGATACCATCCGCGAGCAGCTCGAGCCGCTCGTGGGCC
>CAJMJM010000173.1 GCA_905213725.1 Collinsella aerofaciens | reverse complement strand
ATGAAGCGGCGTCTCATGCATGCGATACCGCTCGGCTCGAACGCAGGCGGCAAGCGAGGGATCGGGATTTTGGGCAAGTAGGCGGTCGCAAGCCTCAATAGCCTGCGAAAGATACCCCGCGTCCTTTAAACGCAGAATCTCGGGTGGCAAGCCAATATCTAGAAAACGGAAGTCATCATTGCAAACATCAACAGAGCAACCACCCGGCCCCTCGTCAATAACCTTCCCATCCGAAGGCAGCACATTAATAACAGCCATACCAAACTCCAAGTCATTAGAACTCTTGAAGCCCATTGTAGCGAGATAAAAAGAAAGCCCCAATAAAGGAACCCTCAACACCGATAAACGGTACCTATAAAAAATGAATTCAGCCCAGTAACCCTGTAGCGAGTTAACGAAGGAGGCCCCGTTTCCCCGGAGCTGATTCCGTCGCGCGACTTCTAGCGAAGCCAGTAGCCACCTTAATTCAGACTCGTAACCCTGCGGCGTTAAACGAAGGAAGCCCCGTCTCCCGGAACTGTTTCCTTGGCGCGACTTCTGGCGAAGCCAGGTGAGCGCAAAGGAAACAGCGTAGGGAGACGGGGCTTCCGGTGGGAAGTTTAGCGACGCTTACGCCTTGTTGACGGAGCCAAACTCCTCCATGAGCTCCTTGGTGCGAGCAACGATGGCGTCGCGACCAGGCTTGAGGAGCTTGCGGGGGTCAAAGCCCTTGCCCTGCTGATCCTTGCCAGCCTCGATGTACTCGCGAACGCCCTTGGCGAAGACGAGCTGCAGGTCGGTGTTGACGTTGATCTTGGAGATACCCAGGGAGATGGCCTTCTTGATCTGATCCTCGGGGATGCCGGTGCCACCGTGCAGAACGAGGGGCAGGTCGCCGGTCTCGGCCTTGATCTCGCCCAGACGCTCGAAGGAAAGGCCAGCCCAGTCGGCGGGATACACGCCGTGGATGTTGCCGATACCGCAGGCGAGGAAGTCGACGCCCAGGTCAGCAATCTGCTTGCACTCAGCGGGGTCAGCGAGCTCGCCGTTGGAGGTCACGCCGTCCTCGGTGCCGCCGATGCCGCCGACCTCGGCCTCGATGGACATGCCCTTGGAGTGGGCAAGCTCAACGAGCTCCTTGGTGCGGTCGAGGTTAAGCTGGAAGGTCTCCTCGTGAGAGCCGTCATACATGATGGACGTGAAGCCGGCCTCGATGCACTTGAAGCAGTCCTCGTAAGAACCGTGATCGAGGTGAAGGGCGACGGGGACGGTAACGCCCGTGGCCTCGACGGCAGCCTTGACCATGTCGGCGCAGACCTTGAAACCGCCCATCCACTTAGCGGCACCAGCGGTGCACTGAAGGATCAGTGGAGACTTGGCCTCCTCGGCGGCCTGGAGAATAGCCAGGGTCCACTCGAGGTTGTTGGTGTTGAAGGCACCGAGAGCGTACTTGCCGGCCTCGGCCTTCTTGAGCATGTCTGCTGCGTTGACGAGCATAAAAGAAACCTCCTGTAAGGTTGCTCCGATAACGCCTGAGATTTTACCACGACATACCCGAGCATAAACGTTCGTTTGTTCACGAATACCATCCGATTGGACAAATTTTGACCGTTTGCCCCACAGAATCGACCCACTGGGGAAAATAGCTTGACGATTGAGCGGTCTTCGTGGTTCGAAAGACGGCTTCGAGCCTACATCTGCATAAACGGATTCTGCATAAGTTCGCGCGCCATCGTGGTCGAATCGCCATGGCCCGTCAAGCAAACGGTATCGGGCGGAAGCGTCTTGGCAAGTTTGGAGAGCGAGCGCATAATCGCCGCCTCGTCACCGCCGGAAAGATCGGTACGACCGTGGCTGCCCGGGAAAAGCGTGTCGCCCACAAAGGCGATGTTCCCCTGCTCGGTCGCGGCGAACAGGACGATGCCGCCCGGCGTATGCCCCGGCGTCTCGATCACCTGCAGACAGACGTCGCCCACCTCGATTGTATCGCCCTCGGCAAGCAAGCGCGTCGGCTCACCCGGATCGGGCGTCTCGATACCCCACATGGCGCGCTGCTCCTCGATATTTGGGCGAGGTACCGTCACGTCCTTAGCGCACAACTCATATAGTGCGCCGTCGCCAACAACAGCTCGAACCCCGGCGACCCCGCCAACATGGTCGGCATGACCGTGCGTGCAGACAGAGCCGAGTACGCGAACCTCGGGACACGCGGTGCGGATATGCTCCACAAGACGCTCGCCCTCCCACGCCGGATCGCCGATTAAGCACTCGTCATTCGAAATCACGGCGTAACTGTTGGGCTGAATCGGGCCGTTGACGAGCGCCTCAATCGAAGCCACGCCTCGGGGTGTCAGGTCCAAAGTCATACCGTCCATGCGCATACTCTCCTTCTAAAATACGTTTGAGGCACCAAACGATGCCTCAAACGTAACCAATATCTATGATGCTGAGAGGCTCTCGCACCTACACACGGCGCTTGAGCTGAGCTCCGCCTTCGCCGGGCATAAGACGGCGAGCGTCGTAGACCGAGTCGACACTGCTGATGGAAGCCAGCAGCGGATCCAGACCGCTCGCGTCCGAGATCTCGACCATGAAGCGCAGGGTTGCAATACCCTCGCGGTTGGTCGATGTGGCGGCAGAAAGGATATTGCCGCCCGCATCGCCAATGGCAATGGTGACATCCTTGAGCAGGCCCATGCGGTCCAGGCACTCGACCACGATCTCGACCTGGAAGAGGGTGTCGGCAGCGCCGTCCCACTCCACATCGATCATGCGCTCGGGATGTTCCATAAGACCCTTGACGTTAGGGCAGTTGGCGCGATGCACCGAAACGCCACGACCGCGCGTGATGAAGCCGACGATGTCGTCGCCCGTCACGGGGTTGCAGCAATGAGCCAGACGGACCAGCAGGCCGCTGTTGCTCTCGCCCTTGACGATAATGCCGTTACTTGCGCTCTTGCCGCGCTTTTGCGGCTTGCGGTTGGAGCCGCGAGCGGGCTGCTTCACGACCTCGGCGATAGCCTCGGCCTTGGTGAGCTGTTCCTCGGGTTTGGGGTCCAAGAATTGCTCGAACTTATTGACCACAGCACGCGTGGA
>CAJMJM010000172.1 GCA_905213725.1 Collinsella aerofaciens | reverse complement strand
CCCCCGGCGCGGTTGCGATTGCCCTCGCGGCGCTCGCCGTGCTGGCGATTGCCTTTCGTCTTCGGACGTTCGGCGGTCCTGGCGGCGCTACCTGGGGGTTTGAAGCCGACGAGGGCCTGCCGATTATGACCATGAAAGTTTCTGGTGGCAACACGGTTGCCGCACCGGGCGACTATTGGTATCCGCGCGACGAGTTTGTGCAGCTGCAGCTGAGCGGCGGGTCTATTCCGGGCGAAGAAATCGAACGCGTGACGTTTGATGCGACGCTCAAAACGCTGACGGTGAAGCTCAAAGATCAAGGGGACGTGCCCACGACCATGGACATTGCGCTGACGGAATGGCGCTTGGAGCCCCCGGCGGGCGCTGCGGTATCCGAGGTGGAGCACGTTAAGATTACCTACCAAGATGGCTCGACGAGCGAGATTGCAAAGGCCGATGGCTTGGCGGAGTAATGGGGTGTTTGGAAACGGCGGGCCTATTGTGCCTGCGCGTTCATGAAAACCAGGGTGTTTTTGTCTGAAAGCTCGGGGATGTGCCGATAGCCGATGTTGAATGCGGTGAGTTCGCTTGCATCCTCGAGCTTGTTTTCTGCCATCCACCGCACCATGGAGCCGCGCGCCTTTTTGCTGGCGGTCGACCGTTGGATGGGCTTCCCGTTGCGGATGCCCTCGCCAAAGAGGCATGTGACGGCCGTGGCGTCGTCCGCGAGGTGGGGCAGAACGGCTTTGGCATACTCTACGCTGGCGAGGTTGACGATCGTGGTGTTTGAGCCTGCCGGGGCGATAGCCCGCGCGAGCTTGTCGCTCCAAAACGCGTAGAGGTCTTGGGCATCGTCAACGGCGAGCTTCGCGCCCATCTCCAGTCGATACGGTTCGACGGCATGGAAGGGACGAACGCACCCGTAGAGGCCGGAGAGGATCCACAGATGGTCTTGCAGCCATGCGAGCTGCACTGAATCCATCACCTCGGGTGCCATGCTCTGGTACTGAATGCCGTGATAGGACATGATGGCGGGGGAGAGGTGACGGGCGAGTGCGGGATTGTCGAGATCGCCGTTCCCCAAGATGGGCTCGAACTCATGCAAAATGTCGAGACAAGGGGCCAGCAGCTTGTCGCTGACGTTCCACAGAGCTTGTAGGCCGCTGTCGCCTTCGGTTCGTTCGATGTCCAAGAGCGCATGGTGCAGCTGAGCGGTCTCGCGCGCAAAGGGCGGAATCCCCTGAACTTCAAAAGCATCTTGTGCCGCGCGCATTTGCTTGGCGGGTGAAACGATGACCTGGAGCATGAACTCTCCTCTGCCAAAAAAGTCGCGGCGGAATACGGTCTGCGCGAGCCGGTTGAAGGCCAGGTTAGTCCGTATTCCACCGCAAGTTATAAAGGGCTGGTTTGGTGCGCCTTACAAGGGTTGGTTAGGCGCGCTCGAGGAAGGCTTTGTACCCGCGATAGGCCTCGTAGATATCGGCCTTGTTGGCGACCTCCCACAGGGCGTGCATGGACAGGACGGCAACGCCGGAGTCGATGACGTTCATGCCATACTTGGCCATGATGTAGGCAATGGTGCCGCCGCCGCCCGCGTTGACGCGACCGAGCTCACAGGTCTGGAAGTCCACGCCGGCCTCGTCCATGATGTCGCGGACGAGGGCCACGTACTCGGCATCGGCGTCGTTGGAGCCGCCCTTGCCGCGGCTGCCCGTGTACTTGTTAAAGCACAGGCCGCGACCCATAAAGGCCGCGTTCTTGGTCTCGAACTTGCCGGCATAGCCCGGGTCGAAGCCGGCGGACACGTCGGAGGAGAGCATGCGGCTGCGGGCGAGTGCGCGGCGCAGGGCCAGCGGGCTATCCTCGCCGGCGAGCGTCATGATCTCGGCGACGGTGTTCTCGAAGAAGCGGCTCGTCATACCGGTGGCACCCACGGAGCCGATCTCCTCCTTGTCGACGATGAGCGTGATGCTCGTGCGCTCCACGTTGGCGACGTCGATCTGGGCGAGCATGGAGGGGTAGGCGCAGACGCGATCGTCGTGGCCATAGCCCAAAATCATGGAGCGGTCGAGGCCCATGTCGCGGGCGGGGCCGGCGGGCACGACCTCGATCTCGGCGGAGAGGAAGTCCTCCTCCTCGACGTCGTACTGCTCCTTGAGGATGTCCAGGAACATCTGCTTGACGGGCTCCTTGGGGGCGTCCTTGTCGTCCCCATCGAACTTGACGGGACGACCGCCCACGATCACGTCGAGGATCTCGGCATCGACGGCGTCCTTGGCAGGCTTGGACATCTGCTCGCTCGAGAGGTGGATCAGCAGGTCGGAGATGGTAAAGACCGGGTCGTCCGCCTTGTCGCCGATATTGATGTCGACGGTGGTACCGTCCTTTTTGCAGATGACGCCCACGAGTGCGAGCGGGGAGGCTACCCAGTGGTAGCTCTTGACGCCGCCGTAGTAGTGCGTGTCGAGGTAGGCCATGTCGCCGGCCTCGAAGGCGGGATTCTGCTTAAGGTCCAGGCGCGGCGAGTCCACGTGGGCGCCCAGGATGTTAAAGCCCTGCTCGAGCGGGGCGGTGCCCAGGTTGACGAGCATAAGGTCCTTGCCGTGGTTGGCGGCGTACACCTTGTCGCCTGCCTTGAGCTCGCGGCCCTCGGCGATCACGGTCTCCAGGTCGACGTATCCCGCCTCCTCGGCCATCTTGATGCCGGTCTTGACGCACAGGCGCTCGGTCTTGTTCTCGCTCAAAAACTGCTTATAGCCGCGGCAAAGCTCCTCGAGCTCCTCGACTTGCTGTGGCGTGTACTTTTTCCATGCGCAGGGACGCTCCATGACGCAGGCTCCTTTCGGATCGATCGTGCTGGTTGATGTACCGTGAGCCATCGTATCACGCGCGGGCCCGCGGCGGCAGGGAAGCCTGATGTGCGGTGGCCGCGGGGCGGGGAGCGTGTAAACTGGTGTGAGCAAACCGTGCCCAGCCCAAAGCGAGGTATTCAATATGTCTGACAAGCGCCGCACCTTTGCCGTTATCGACGGCAACTCGCTCATGCACCGCGCCTTCCACGCCGTGCCGCCCACCATGAATGCGCCGGACGGCCGCCCCACCAACGCGATCTTCGGCTTTCTGAACATGTTTCTCAAGATGA
>CAJMJM010000171.1 GCA_905213725.1 Collinsella aerofaciens | reverse complement strand
CCCCTCTCCCCCATTTTCCCGCCCCACTCCCCTCTGTTGCGTTTAATCTGTTCCTGTGGGCCCCCCCTCCGGCCTAAAACTGCCTTTATTCCACCGCAACTGAGGAGGGGACACGGCATCTTTGCTGCTAGCGGGGCACGTAGCGGCCGGGTTGGGCTCCGGTGGGCTCGCCATCGCGCGCCACCAGCACGCCGTTCACAAACACGGCCTTGGCGCGGCCATGTGCCTCAAAGCCCTCGAGCGGCGTGTAGTCCACGGCCTGATGCTGCGTCGCGGCGCTGATCGTCCAACGCGCGCAAGGATCCCACACGCACACGTCGGCATCGGCACCCTCGGCAAGACAGCCCTTGCGCGGGTACATGCCAAACACGCGCGCCGGGTTCTCGCTCATCAAACGGCACAGATCCTCGGGTCCCAGCTGTCCCTCAAAGCTCGTGGCAATCGCGACGGGACGATGCTCCACGCCGGGCCCGCCGTTGGGAATCGCGCGGAAGTCGTCGCGCCCGCGGTCCTTTTGCCCGTGCAGGTTAAAGCTGCAGTGGTCGGTCGCAATCGTATCGATCTCGCCGGCCACAAGCGCCTCACGCAGTGCCGCACGGTCACCCGCACGGCGCAGCGGCGGGCTCATCACATATTTGGCGCCCGCAAAGCCGTCCTCGCCCTGCTCCAAATAGCACGTATCGTCGAGCATCAGATACTGAGGGCAGGTCTCGACATAGATATTCTTCTGCCCGCGCGCTTTGGCAGCACGGATGGCCTCGAGCCCCAGCTTGGTCGAAAGGTGCACCACGTTGACCGGAGCGTCCCCGGCCAAGTGAGCCAGATACAGCAGGCGGCTCACGGCCTCGGCCTCACACACGTCCGGACGGCTGAGCGCATGGCCCTCGGGCCCGTGGATACCCTGCTCAAACACGCGCTTCTGCAGCGCGTTGACCAACGTGCCGTTCTCGCAATGCACGCACAGTATGCCGCCAATACGCTTGAGCTCCTCGAGCACCTCGAGCGTCTCGGCATCGTCCAAGCGCAGGTGGTCGTAGGCAAAGTAGGTCTTAAACGACGACACGCCCGCCTCGCGCATGGCCGAAAGATCGGCGCGGTTGCGTTCATTCCACTCGGCGAGTGCCATATGAAAAGCGTAGTTTGCCGTGCAGGTTCCGTCGGCGCGGCGATGCCACTCGGCCAAGGCATCGGGCATGGTCACGCCGCGATCGGCCGTCGCGTAGTCCACGATGGTCGTCGTACCGCCGCAGGCAGCCGCGCGCGTACCGGTCTCAAAGCTATCGGCTGTCCAATCCATGCCGGTCCAGCACTGCATGTGCGTGTGGCCGTCGATAAAGCCGGGGAACACCCAACAGTCCGTGGCGTCCTCGACGGTATCGTCCTCGCCCGGCTCAATCGCCACGGCAATCCGCACGATCTTGTCGCCCTCCATGGCAAGGTCGGCGCGGCGAAGCCCCTGGGGCGTCACGAGCGCGCCGTTTTTGATAATGATCATAATTGCTCCTTATTGATTGATGCAGTTGGCCACGCGATCAAAATACGAGCAGGCGGCAATATGCTCCGTTATGCGTCGCTGTCCCTTGACGGTATCGACGTCCCACAGCTCGTAGGCACGCGCCTCGACCAGCGTAACGTCGACGCGACCTTTGAGAATCGAGCCCCCGCCGTCCTTGCCCTCAAGACGCATGAGCGCATCGAACAGTTCCGCCGGAAAGCGCACCGGACTCGAAGGCTCACCGTTGCACGCAAGACGCACCGGATGCCTGCGGCCACGCTCGTCAAATGCACGAACCATAGCCTCAAAAGAATCCGAACTCACGAGCGGCTGGTCGCCCGGCAAAAAGAGGCAACCTTTCCAGTTGCGTTCGACTCCCCACGAAAGGCCCGCACGGACGCTATCGCTGCGCAGCTCGCCATCGTGCAGCACGCACGGGCAATGCTTGTCCTCGCAAATCTGAGCGACCTCGGGCCAACGCGTCGAAACCACGACGTCAAAGCCCCGGGGAACCGAATCGATGGTCCGGGCAATCAGCGGCTCGCCATAGATATCGGCAAGCATCTTGTTAGAGCCAAACCGCTTGCCCTCGCCCGAAGCCATAATGACGCATCCAAGTTTCATGGTGATACCTCCCCTGAAACCATCGTACCCATAACTCGCGCCGCGGGCATCCACATCGAAAGCGCTTATCCCACACGCCCGCGATGCAAAAAAGGGGCACCCCGCCGGTTGGCAGAGCGCCCCCTTTACATGGCTTACCTCAACCCGGCTTTAGGCCTGGAGCCAACGGGCGGTGTTGCGCTCGTCGAGGGCCTTGAGGGTAGCGGCGGGATCGGCAACCTTCTGCAGGAACATCATGGCTGCGATGGCGTACGGCTTGTAGCTTGCCTCCTTGTACATGCCCACGCGGTGCATGTCGAAGACATCGGCGTTAACCTCGCCGTGCTCGCAGGAGACACCGGAGATGTCGGCGGGCAGCGGGTGCATAAAGATGGTGTCCTGGCCGTTGGCAGGCTTCTCCATGAGCTCGGTCGTGGAGCACCAGTCCTGATGGGTGGCGTTCTGGGCGAGCAGCTCCTTCTCGAGCGCAGCGATGCCGGCGTCGTCGCCCTCGGCGTACAGATTGGTACGCTTCTCCATGGCGGCAAACGGAGCCCAGCTCTTGGGGATCACGATGTCGGCGCCCTCGAAGGCCTCGGCCATGGTGTTGACCTGCTTAAAGGTGGTGCCGGACTCGGCGGCATAGCCCTTGGCGCGCTCGACGACCTCGGGCATGAGGTCGTAGCCCTCGGGGTGGGCCAGGGTGACGTCCATGCCAAAGCGGGGCAGCAGGCTGATCAGCGACTGCGGGCAGGACAGCGGCTTGCCGTAAGAGGGCGAATAGGCCCAGGTGACGGCAACCTTCTTGCCCTTGAGGTTCTCAAGGCCGCCAAACTCGTTGATGAGGTAGAGCATGTCGGCAGAGGACTGCGTGGGGTGATCGGAGTCGGACTGCAGGGAGATGAGCGTGGGACGGTGATCCAGAACGCCGTCCTCGTAGGCCTGCTGGACAGACTCGGAGACCTCGGCCATATAGGCGTCGCCCTTGCCGATGTACTTGTCGTCGCGGATGCCGATGTCGTCGGCCATGAAGGAAATCATGGTAGCGGTCTCGCGGACGGGCTCGCCGTGAGCGATCTGGG
>CAJMJM010000170.1 GCA_905213725.1 Collinsella aerofaciens | reverse complement strand
AGCTTGAGTTGCGTAGCGCCGGCGCTCATAAGTTCTCTCCTTTTGTCACAGTCCACCATTGGCAAGGGTTCAGTATTTTAATCGCATGACGGGGGTCGACCCCGGCGTCAACTGCAGAGTTCATCAATATATCAACGAACGGCTCCTCGGAGCGGTCGTGGCCGAGCAAGATCACCGGTAGCCCACGCAAGGCAAGGTCCTGCGCCACGTGATAGCCTGCCTCGCCCGTCACGACAACATCCGCACCGGCGGCGATGGCGAGCTCTCCAAAGTCGCCCAGGGCGCCGCCCAAAATGGCGACGGTGCGGCACGGGCGATCAACTTCGCCCCACACACGCGGGTCGCTGCCGAAGGCTGTGGCAGCACGGGTGGCAAGATCGCGCAGCGTGCACGGGTCGTTGAGCGTTGCAAGCGCGCCCAGGCCGGTCGGCTCGGGGTCGTCCACGTGCTCCAGTGAGCTCACGGGTACGGCACCCAGCAGCTCACTCAGGCAGACGCGGGCTTCGTGCGAGCGGTCCAGGTTGGTGTGGAGCGAGATAATGCTCACGCCGCAACGCGCTGCCTCGTAGAGCGCCGCGCTGCATTGGGGGCGTGCGGAATCCGACGGACAAAACGCCTCGGGCGCCTTGATGTATATGGGATGATGCGTCAGCAGCACGTTGGCGCCGCCTTCTTGGGCGCGGCGAACATTAGCTTCGGTCGCATCGAGCGCGCAGGCAACGCCGGTGATCTCCGCGGCCGGATCGCCAACGGAGAGTCCTACGTGATCCCAGCCCTCGGCGTCCGCCTTGGGGTAGCGCGCCAGCAGCCCACGTTCAAGCTCGGCGACGATCATGCGGCACCCACGATCGAGAGCAGCGTCTGGGCAAACTCGTCCAGGTCGACAGGGTTCACACGGTCATCAAACGAGATACGCAGAGCGCCCAATGCCTGCTCGCGACCAATGCCCATGGCGCTGAGAACATGGCTCGGGTCCATGCTGCCGCTCGAGCATGCCGAGCCTGCCGACACCTCAAAGCCGGCGGCGTCGAGCTTGATGATGAGCTCCTCGGAGTCCATGCCGTCAATGTAGATCGATACCATGCCGGGCAGACGGTCGGCCTGCGCATAGTCGCCCATAGTGGCGTGAATGCGCGGATGAGCCGTAAGCGTGGCGTAGAGTTTGTCGGACAAGGCCTGCAGCGTCGTGCGCTCCTGGGCCACGGTCGGCAACAGCGCGGAGGCGGCGGCGGCAAAGGCCAGCTGCGTGCGCAGGTCCTGCGTGCCGGCACGACGTCCGGCTTCCTGTCCACCGCCAAAGATGCGCGGACGCAGCGGCGTGCGGTTCTTAAGGTAGAGTGCGCCGGATGCCACGGGGCCGCCGATCTTGTGCGCGGCAACGGTCATAGCATCGACGCCCAGCTCGGTGACATCGAGCGGAATATGCAGATAACCCTGGATGGCATCGGTGTGGAACAGGGCGCCGACAGCATGTGCAGCGGCGGTCAGCTCGCGGATGGGCTGCACCACGCCGGTCTCGTTGTTGGCAACCATGATGCTCACGAGCGCCACGTCGTCGCCGAGCAAGTCGCTCAGCGCGGCAGGCTCAATATAACCTGCACGGCAGGGCTGCACCAGGTCGACGGTAAAGCCGGCAGCACGCAGCAGCGGCAGGTTGTCCAGAATCGAATCGTGCTCGATGGCAGATACGATCACGCGGTTACGCTTGCGATCGCGCTGACGAGCGCCCTCGGCAAGACCGAGCAGCGCCAGCTGGTTGGCTTCGGTGCCGCCGTTGGTCAAAACAATCTCGGACGGGCGAACGCGCGCGCCAAAGCTGCGGGCAATCTCGCGACGCGCCACTTCCAGGCGTGCAGCGGCCTTGCGGCCGAGCGAATGCAGCGAGTTGGGGTTGACGCCGGCAAGCTCGCTGTCGTCGTACTCGCGCTGCGCAAGGCGCGCCTCGGCGCGCATAGGCGTCGAGGCGGCGAAGTCAAGATTCACGGGTATGCGGTTTTGACCTGCGGTCATAAGGGTTTATGCCTCCTGTGCGGCCTCGTTGCCCAGCTTCTGCAGCAGCGCAACCTCGGCGGCGGGATCTTCGGACTTAAATACGGCGGAGCCGGCAACGAGCACGTTGGCGCCGGCCTTGACGACCTCGGCAATGTTCTTGGAAGAGATGCCGCCGTCGACCTCGATGAGGGGCGAAACGCCGTGACGCTCGCACATCGCCTTGAGCTCGTGGAGCTTAGCGATGGTGCCCGGGATAAAGCTCTGGCCGCCAAAGCCGGGGTTCACGCTCATCAGCAGCACCATATCGACGACGTCGATGATGCTCTCGAGAACGCACACGGGGGTGGCGGGGTTGAGCACCACACCGGCCTTGACGCCGCGCTGCTGCAGATGCGTGAGCGTGCGGTGCAGGTGCGTGGAGGCCTCGTAGTGCACGGTGATCATATCGGCACCGGCGTCGGCGTACCAATCGACCGTTTCGTCGGGGTTCGACACCATCAGGTGCGCGTCGACCGGTACATCGGTGGAGCGCTTGACGGCCTTGAGGATGTCAACGCCAAAGGTGAGGTTGCCGGTAAAGTGACCGTCCATAACGTCGAAGTGCACGTAGTCGGCGCCGGCGATTTTGTCGAGCTCGCCCTTGAGGTTGGCCATGTCGGCCGAAAGGACGGACGGAGCGATTTTGATGGAACCCATGGTAGAAGCCTTTCTGCGCTTGGCGGCGAGTCCGTAGATCTCTTGAGAAGGGACGCGATCGGTAAGAATCTCGAGCGCCCTATCTAAAGTAACACCGTTGTAGAGCGTTTGCTCCACGGCAAAGGTGAGCGGAATGTCTACGCCCAGTGAACGGGCAAGCTCGCTGACGCTGCGGGCCGCGACGGCGCCCTCAACCACCATATGCGTGCGCGTCTGTTACTCGTCGAGCGATACGCCATGAGCGAACTCGTAGCCAAAGGTGCGGTTGCGCGAATGCTCCGAGGTGCAGGTGGCAATGAGGTCGCCCATGCCGGCAAGCCCCATGCAGGTCATAGCCTGCCCGCCGCGGGCATGCACCAGACGGCTGATCTCGGCTAGGCCGCGCGTCATGATGAGGGCGAGTGTGTTGTCGCCCGCGCCGGTGCCGGCGGAGATGCCGCACACGATGGCGATGCCATTTTTCATGGCGCCGCAGACCTCGACAACGGTCATGTCTAGAGACAGATAGCTG
>CAJMJM010000169.1 GCA_905213725.1 Collinsella aerofaciens | reverse complement strand
CTTAGAGGTCCTCGCGCCAGAAGGGCATGCTCATGCAGCGCGGGCCGCCGCGGCCGCGGGAGAGCTCGGCGGAGGGCACGACGAGAAGGTCCAGGCCCTCCTTGTACAGCACGTCGTTGGTGACGGTGTTGCGGGCGTAGACGCAGATCTTGCCGGGCTCGACGCACAGGGTGTTGGAGCCGTCGTTCCACTGCTCGCGGGAGGCCGCGATCGGGTCGCCGCCGCCGCAGGGGAGCAGCTTGACCTGGTCGACGCCGGTGGCGTCCTCCAGGACGTGCTCGAGGGTGTCCTCGATCAGGCGGATGTTCACGTCGCCCGGGTTCTTGCCGGCGGTCAGCTCGTAGACGCGCAGGGTGCCCATGATGGCGGGGTGGATCGTGAACTTATCGACGTCGATCTGGGTGAAGACCGTGTCGAGGTGCATGAAGGCGCGCGAGACCGGGATGTCGAAGGCCAGGATGCGCTCGACCTTGGAGTCGGAGTTCCAGAAGATGTTCTGGGCCATGACGTCGATCGCGGCGGCCTGGGTGCGCTGGGAGATGCCGACCGCGAGGGTCTTCTCGTTGATGTTCAGCACGTCGCCGCCCTCGGTGTGGAACTGGCAGTCGCGGCGGAAGTACAGCGAGACGTCCTTGTAGTCGGGGTGGTACTTGAAGACGTACTTGCCGTACAGGGTCTCGCGGTTGCGGGTGACCGAGTACATGCGGTTGAGGTTGACGCCCTCGCCGACGACCGCGAACGGGTCGCGGGTGAAGTAGAGGTTGGGCATCGGGTCGATGATCAGGTCGGACTCGGACTCGGAGTTGACCAGGGAGTCGAGGGTCGTGGACGCCGTGAGGGGCAGGTCGATCTCGGCCTTGGTCATGCCGGCCATGGTCTTCTTGACGAACTCGAGGTTGTCCTCGATGGAGTCCAGCTTCTCGCGGACGATCTGCGGCATGTGCTGGCCGCGGATGCCGGCCTCGGCGATGTACTGGTCGGTGAACTCGGCGCGGGCGCCGGGGACCTGGTCGAACACCTCGGCGACGAGGTTCTCCAGGTAGAGGACCTCCACGCCCTGGTCCCTCAGGATCTGGGCGAAGGTGTCGTGCTCCTGCTGCGCGACCTCCAGGAACGGGACGTCGTCGAACAGGAGTCGCTCGAGCTCGTCGGGCGGCAGGTTGAGGAGCTCGTCGCCGGGACGGTGCAGGCAGACCTTCCTGAGCTTGCCGATCTCGGAAGGCACGTGCAGACCTTTCGTCATGGCCTCCTACCTTTCTTTCGGGCCTTACTGGCCGAATGTATCAGCGCCCCTCCATATGGGACGCTGCTTGCTGACAGCTCTAGTTATATCCAAAAACCACCCGCAATTCCACCTCGCCACCGAACGGTCAGCAAAGTGCGATGAACGGTATATCGCATATGATTCCCCCATGATGCACTTCAGTTCTCTAAAGCAGGTTTTCAAATGTAATCGTTCTTTTTTCTAAGGAATTGAGCAAGATTGCACAAATAATTTCATGTTTAGGAATTGCATAGCTAAAACTGTTTTCTGCATATATATGTCGTCTGTCCATGATTCAATTTGGATTCGATTATATTCAGCTCGCTATCATTCTTATTCATACATCCTCACCAATTGAGTATGGATATAGATTATTTTCAAAACGAGTCGGGCAGTTAGTTGCATGTCTTGACGGCGTAAGGAGTAGGTTAAGATACCGTTCGCACAATACGTCCGTGCCACAAGTCAACTAAATTGAGACAATAGTAAATAGGGTTAGGCTACCGTCCCCTGCGGGGACTGAACGGACAGATGCATATGCCGAGCAAAATCGAAAAAAAGCAAGCCGCCGCAAAGCTGCGCAAACCGCCGCGAGACTTCTCGTACACGCAGAACCGAGAGCTCAGCTGGCTACGCTTTGACACCCGCGTGCTCGACGAGGCTTTTGATGAGTCCGTGCCGCTGTTCGAGCGCCTTAAGTTTGTCTCGATCTTCGAGTCAAACCTCGATGAGTTCCTTATGGTGCGCGTGGGTGGCCTGTCCGACCTTGCCGAACTCAAAAAACAGCCTGTCGACAACAAGAGCAATATGACCGCCTCCGAACAGGTCGACGCTGTCATGGCCGAGCTGCCCGGGCTCCTTACCCGTTGGGAGTCCATCTTTAAGAGCATCGAGGGCAATCTCGACACTCTGGGCGTTCACCGCGCGCAAATCGATTCGCTTACGCCCGAGGAGCGCACCTTTGTAACCCGCTTCTTCCAGGCCTACGTGTCGCCGGTTATCTCACCGTTGGTCATTGACCCGCGCCATCCCTTCCCCAACCTGCGCAACGGCGCACTCTATCTGGCTTGTGGCCTGGACGGCATCACCGACGAGGAGAGCCTGCTGGGCCTGATTGAGATTCCCGCCTCGATGAACCGCGTGGTCGAGATCCCCTCGCCCACCGGCACCTACTCCTACATCTTGCTCGAGGATGTCATCCTCGCCTGCCTGGACAGCTGCTTTGGCTCCTATAAGCCGCTGGATCGCGCGCTGATCCGCGTCACTCGCAATGCCGATATCGACCCGGACGGCGAGGGCGTCGAGGAGGACGAGGATTACCGCCAGCACATGAAGCGCATCCTCAAGAAGCGCCTGCGCCTGCAGCCGGTGGTGCTCGCCGTATCGGGCTCGCTCGAGAAGGCAACGCTCAAGACCATCCGCAAGGCGCTCGAGCTTGCTCGCCGCGCGGTCTTTACCTGCGATATCCCCCTTGATCTGGGCTACGTCTTTGGCATTGAGGGCAAGATTCCCGAGCACCTACGCAGCGAGCTGCTCTTTACGCCGTTTAAGCCGCAGCCCAACCCCACCATCGACATGTCCCATTCCATCCGCGAGCAGGTGCTGCAGCACGACAAGCTGCTCTTTTACCCTTACGAGGCCATGAACCCGTTCTTGGACCTGGTGCACGAAGCAGCCTACGACCCTGAGTGTATCTCGCTGCGCATCACGCTCTACCGCGTGGCCAAACAAAGCCGCCTGTGCGAGTCGCTCATCGATGCTGCCGAAAACGGCAAAGAGGTCACGGTACTCATGGAGCTCCGCGCCCGCTTTGACGAGCAAAACAACATCGAATGGGCCGAGCGTCTGGAAGAATCGGGCTGCAAGGTCATCTATGGCATCGAAGATCTCAAGGTGCATTCCAAGTTGTGCCTGATTACCCGCACAATCGATCAGGGCGTACAATATATCA
>CAJMJM010000168.1 GCA_905213725.1 Collinsella aerofaciens | reverse complement strand
TCTCGCTCGATATCAGCGCTAAGTCCTCGCGCGCCATGGCGTGGAACAGCGGCAGGAAGGCGGCCTTGGGCAGCTCCACGCCCACGTAGCCATTCGACGCCTGGTGCATGTCGTCATCGAGTACGAGCGGGGGAACATCCGAAAGCGTCTCGATGGTCGCCGTATAAAGATAGGTCGTAGCAACGCCGTTAACGACCTCCGCGATGCGGGTCTTTAGGTGAGCCATGAGCTCAACATCAAAGCCGCGCAGCGTTCCCTCGAGCACGCAGGTGTCGGGGATGACGTTGGCCGCCAAGCCGCCGGCGAACTTACCAACGGTAAGTGCGACTTCCTTGGCCGCCGGCACCTCGCGGGAGATAAGCTCCTGGAGCGCCAGGTGCACGTGGACGCCGGCCGTGATGGGGTCGATGCAGATCTCGGGGCTGGAACCGTGGCCGCCCTTGCCCTGGAGCGTGATGCGGAAACCGTACACACCCGAGAGCGCCGGGCTGCCGTAGAGCACCAGGCCAAGCGGCGACTGGCTGTTGACATGCATGGCAAAGGCCGCCTGAGGGCGCGGGTTCTCGAGCAAGCCGTCGGCGATGGCAGCGCGTGCTCCCTCAAAGGTCTCCTCGCCCGGCTGGAACAGCAACTTGACGGTAGCGTTGGCCTCCACAAGCTCGGCCTCGCGGGCCTTGAGCAGGCGCGCCGCACCAAGCAGGGCCGTCGCGTGCATATCGTGACCGCAAGCATGCATGCAGCCATTGGTGGATGCAAAGGGCTCGCCGGATTCCTCGACAACGGGAAGGGCATCCATATCGCCTCGGAGCATGACGACCGTTCCGGCCTGCTCGTCCTTGCACGTGCCATTGCCCTGAGCGGCCGCACTGGCACCGAGCAGGCCAACGACGCAGGAACCGTCGACTAGCGTGGTATGGGGGATGTCCATCTCGTCCAGACGTGCCTGGATATAGGCAGACGGCTGCGGAAGATTGTTACCCAGCTCGGGCATCTGGTGTAGATCGTGTCGCCATGCAGCGAGCTCGTCTGCAAAAGCCTGAGCTTCTGCGACAAGACCGTCACCGATAGCGGCCTGCGCCGCCGCGGTGGCCTGGGGCGCTGGTTGCGGTTGAAAATCGGACAGAGCTGATGCCATAGAAGCCCTCCAGTAACGTTTTTGCAGCACGCACTTTGATAGCGTAAAGTGCAAGGTACAACTGTAAGGGCATGACATAAAAATGCCGCCCTGGGAGGGCGGCGCAACAAGTTGTTTACAATTGCGGGTGTGATTTTCGGCGCAAGAAATCGAAATGCGTCTCGCTCAAGATAATCGAAAGAAAGATGAGCGCGAAGCCGGCGAGCAGGCGCGAGGTGAGCGCCTCCCCCATCAGCAGCACCGAGAACAGCACGCCCGAAGGCGACTCCATCGAAAGGAGCAGTGAGCCCGTCGAGGCCGAGACATGCGCCAAGCCGACGTTTTGGATGAGCAGAGCCGCGCATGTGCAACCAACCGAGAGAAACGCCATCGCGCTGATAAAGCTCGGCGTCCACACGGACAGAGGCGCTTGGGGCTCGAATAGCAGCGACGTTGCCAGGCTCAGCACGCCGTTGCCCACAAACATCCAAAACGTGATGACGTTGATGTCCATTTTGCGACCGTACTTGGCAGTCACCGCCATCTGGATGGCGAAAAAGACCGCACCCGCCAACGTAATGACATCACCGATGTTGAATTCAACGCTATCGAGCGCCACCAAGCCAATGCCCGCCAAGCACAGCAGCGCCGCGCCCAGGTTATAGCGGGTGAGTTTTTCGCCGCTCAGAAAATAGCTCGCGAACGGCACAACGATGCAATACGTGCCCGTCAAAAAAGCATTCTTGCCCGCCGTGGTGTGCGCCAGACCGACTGTCTGCAGGGCGTAGGCGGCCCACATAAGTGCGCCCATGCCAAGTCCGACGATAAGGTTGCGGGCGTTGAGGTGCGCGATGATGCGCTTGTGGAAGATGAAAAACATGACCAACGCCGCAGGCAGAAAGCGCACGTAGAGCAGTTCGAACACCGGAATGGTGTCGAGCGCGTCCTTCATGGTCGTAAAGGAGTAGCCCCAGACGACTGCCACCGAAAGCAGCAGGACTTTCCAGAACAGCGGCGAGCGAGCGCCGGCGCCGCGGGAGGTGCCGCCCGCGCCCAGGTCCTCGCGAGCAACAGGGCTATCGGGCATCATTTCGATATTGTCAGTGGCATGCTGGGCCATAGGGCATCCTCGCGCTCAATCTGGGCGTGGTGTCCGCACGCGCATGGCTGCGGGCCGCCTCATGGTCAAATAAAAGCTGGGCGCACCGGACCCCCGGCACGCCCCGCTACTGTAGCAACAACCAAGCAGCCCGTGCAATTCACTACGCTAAAGCATCGGGTTGGAAGATCTCGATGTTCCGACGGCGTTTACGTTGCTGAACTAAATCAATTTGGTTGACTCCAGTTTTTCGATGATCCAGTCGTTGGCTTTGATGACCGGGCGGCGGAAGACGACGCCCAGTGCCAGCGACGGAATCAGATAGCTCGCCAGAATGCCTAGCTCAATCCAGTACTCCATGTGGTACGCACCGGCCATGGCGGCATGCATGGCGTTGATGCCGTGGGTGAACGGCAGGAACGGATAGATCGCCTGGAACACGGGGCCGGTCATCTCGATGGGGAACGTGCCGCCCGAACCGCCGACCTGCATGACCAGCAGCACGACGGCGAGCGCCTTGCCGATATCGCCAAACGAAACCGTAAGCGTGTAGACGATATTGGAGAACACGAGACTCGCGACCCAGCCCGCCAGCACAAACTGCAGCGGGTTGTCGCACTGGATGCCAAAGAACAGGATGTCGCCCGCGCACACGAGCGTTGCCTGCAGCAGGGCCAGACCGCCAAAGAACAGGTAACGGCCCAGGTAGATCTCGTGCAAGCGCACGGGGATCAGCTCATTGATGAGTTCGTCGTCAACCGAGACCTTCATCATGGCCGCCAGCACGATCGAGCCGACCCAGAGCGACAGAATCGTGTAGAACGGTGCCATGGCCGAACCGTAGTTGCGGATCGGATAGACCGGCTTGCGATCGAGCGCGACGGGGCCGGAAAGCGACACGGCCAGACCCTCGGGATCATTGCCGATCATCGTCTTGATCGTAGCGAGGTCATCCGACATCAAGGCGCCGTCGAGCTCGTCCTTAAACGCGCTGATCTTGTCCGACGCCTCGCCCAGCTGATCAGAAGCCTTGTTGACCAGCTTTGCAGCCTTGGAGAGGCCCTTTGCCAGCGAACCGGATGCGTCGG
>CAJMJM010000167.1 GCA_905213725.1 Collinsella aerofaciens | reverse complement strand
AGCCCGTGGGAGGCCAGGGCGCCGCTGACCGGTGGACGGCACCGAGCCGTACGCTAGAACTGAGAAGGGGGAGGCCTCGCGGCCTCCCCCTTTTTTGCGTTTACGGGCTTTTGTCTCACATAGTAGCTGTGTTTTATAACCCTCGTTTGTCGCATCTTCTGCGAACGGGCTACAATAACTTAGTCTGTGCGATATGGAGGTGAACATGGCTGAAGCTGGTATCGGCGTTGATATCGTCGAGATTTCCCGCATGAAATCAATTCTTGAAAAGACGCCGTCGTTTGCTCGGCGTGTGTTTACCGAAGAAGAGCGTGCGTATTGCGATGCATCATCGCGTCCCGCTGCTCACTATGCGAGCCGCTTTGCTTCGCGCGAGGCGGTACTTAAAGCTCTCGGCATGGGTTTTAGTCAAGGCGTGGGTCGCAAGGATGTTTCGGTTACGCGTGATAAACTCGGCAAACCGAAGGCGCTGCTTTCGGGCCGTGCTCTCGAGATCGCTCAAGAACTGGGTGTTGTTGAGGTCGCTCTTTCCATTACGCTTACAGGAGACTTGGCCGTTGCGAATGCCATCGCGATTACCGAAGATGCTCGGCCTAAGCCAAAAGAGGAAAAGGTGAGCACCAAGAAACGCGTAGCGCAGACATTTAAAGAGGCTCGCTCTGTTTTAGATGAGCTTGAGCAGCTGCAGAATTCAGCATTGACGGAGCACCTGGGCGATGCTTCGCAAGATACGCTAGGAGCATAGATGAAACCGGTTTTGAGTACCGAAGAAGTCGTTCGTCTCGAGGATATCATCGAACGCGAAGGGACTTCGAAGGCCGAGCTTATGGAGCTAGCGGGTGAGTTTGCCGCCAACGAGGTCTTGAAGCTCAATCCCGATCGGGTTCTCGTTCTGGTCGGTTTTGGTAATAATGGCGGCGACGGTTGGGTTGCCGCCGATATCCTGAGCCATAAGGGTGTGGACGTGGATATCGTTTCTCCGGTTGAGCCGGATGAGATTCCTGCTGCTCTGGCACGTCATGTTGCTCGTCGTACTGCCGGCCGCGATGTGCACGTTTGCGTCGGCCCCTCGCGTGACGAACTCGAGGTTTTGATCGATAAGGCCGATGTTGTTGTCGATGCCATTTTTGGTACCGGTTTCCACGGAAATCTGCGTGCGCCGTTCTCCATCTGGATTCCTACGGTCAATGAATGCGCCGATTGTGTCGTATCCATTGATGTTCCCTCGGGCCTCAATGCCGAGACGGGCGTTGTTGATGACGACTGCATTCGTGCCGAGCATACGGTGACGATGATTGCGCCCAAGATTGGTCTGTATAGCGCTGATGGTCCTGAGTATGCTGGCGATTTGATCTGCGGCAATCTTTACGACCGTCTTGACGAGGTCATCGATGATGTCGACCACGCCGCCGAGATTGTCGAGCCCGGTGACTTAGTTGATTACTTTGCCCCACTACCTACGAATATCGATAAGTATTCCCGTGGCTCTGTGCTTATTGTCGCCGGATCTGCGCAATATCCTGGTGCTGCCATTATGGCGGCCAAGTCTGCAGCTCGCGCGGGTGCTGGTTACGTGGCAGTCGCGGCTCCTGACGCCTGCGCCAATCTTATTCGCATGGCACTTCCTTCGATTCCCGTCTTTGCTATTCCGTCTGATTCCCGCGGCTCCTTTGGCGCCGCTGCGCGCATGACTGTGTGCGAGATTGCAAAGAAGTACAGCTGTGTGCTGTGCGGTCCCGGTATGACGACATCTGCCGGCGCTATGCAGGTGGTTTCGGGCTTGCTCGAGCTTGATGTGCCGCTTATCTTGGACGCCGATGCACTCAACTGCCTTGCTAAGATTGCCATTGACGGTATTGATAGTAATCCCGAGATGTATCGTCGCGAGCAGCCGTTGGTTATGACGCCGCACTATCGTGAACTTTCGCGTCTGGTTGCCGGTGACGAGGTGAACGACCTTGGTACTGCGATTGCAGCCGCGCAGAAGGTTGTCTGGGCTGCAGGCTCTGACAATCTGGTGGTCATTGCCAAGGGGCCGACGACGGCTATCTGTGGCGTTGAGCGTGTGCTGCTGCCGCTCTCGGGTCCGGCTTCTCTGGCAACTGCCGGTTCGGGTGATGTTCTCGCGGGTATTTTGGCCGGCACGCTTGCCACCATGCGCGACGAGATGGATCGTTGGGAGCTGCTGTATTCGTACGCCGTCGCACTTCACAGCTACGCCGGTTTTGCCGCGGCGACGGAGTATGGTGAGAAGAGCGTCATCGCGACCGATCTTATCGACTTGATCGGTCCGGCCATGGAACTGGCGGCAAAGGATGCGCTCGAAGATCTGGGAATCATGGACGAAGGGTCGGATGACTAATCATGAATAAAGCCGATTTGACGCGCTGGTCCTGGGTCGAGATCGACCGCGGGGCGCTCCGTCGCAACACGAGGGCCTATAAGAACTTGCTGAATCCACGTCAGCGCCTGTGCTGCGTGGTCAAGGCCGATGCTTATGGTCATGGAGCTGTTGAGTGCGCCAAGATCATGTATTCGGCCGGTGCCGACATGTTTGCCGTGGCGACGGTTAACGAGGGCGTTGAGCTCCGACAGGGCGGGATTACGAAACCCATCCTCATCCTAAGCGAGCCGCCTATCGAGGCCATTCCGACGTTGCTCGAGTTTGATATCATGCCTTCGGTCTATACGTCTGATTTTGCTCTTGCGTATGGCGAATGTGCCGTCGCGGCGGGCAAAGTGGGCAAGTATCATCTCGCCATCGAGACGGGCATGAATCGTATCGGCGTTCACTACACGCAGGTGCTCGACTTTGTCCGCGGTATAAATTTCCATCGCGGTATTCAGTGCGACGGCGTATTTACGCACTTCGCCACGGCCGATGAACCTTCGGGCTGGGACTACAAGCTGCAGTGTCAGCGCTTTACCGAGGCCGTTCAGGCCATTAAGGATGCGGGTTTTGAGTGCGGTATCGTGCACTGCGCCAACACGCCGTCCTCGATGCTCGACCCCTCGATGCATTTTGATATGATCCGCGCCGGCGTTGGCTTGTATGGCATGCAGCCGTGCGAGCTGAGTGGCCGCGTGATGCAGCTTGATCCCGTTATGAGCGTCCATGCGCGTGTGACGCGCGTGGCACACCCTGCGATGGGTGAGGGCGTGGGCTACGGTTTTACCTACCGCGTACCGCGTACGCGCGTTCAGATCTGCACGCTGCCGATCGGTTATGCCGATGGCCTATCGCGTACGCTTTCCAATCGTATGGATGTGCTGTATCGCGGCGAGCGCGTGCATCAGGTTGGCAATATCTGCATGGACCAGTTTATGGT
>CAJMJM010000166.1 GCA_905213725.1 Collinsella aerofaciens | reverse complement strand
CCCACGTAACCAAAGTAGCCCAAGTGGGCCGCTGCTTAGTCCTCTACCCGGGCAGCGCCAGCTACCCCAGAGGCACCCGAGGCCCCACCATGGCCAGAATGCTAGTAAAAGACGGCAAGATCATAAGCACTAAGTTTATTGACCTAGAGTAATCACAACAAAAACGGGGGATGCAAGCCGCACCTCCCGTTTTTCTTTAAGCCAAAGGCCAAAGTTCAACAAGATCCATCAGACCAACCCCGCCGAGGAGCACGCGGGCTAGCCGCGCAGCGGCGCACGCCCGCAAAACTGGTTGAACAAAGTGACGACAGGGCGGGTCACCGGGGGATAGAGACAGGAGAAGTTAGGAGCGGGAGAGGCAACGACAGGAGCGAAAAAAACGAGAGAGAGGGGGAGCGAACCGCACTTATTCTTAAACCCCCCTCTTTACCCTCGGTGACCCTCACGGATGGCCCAGAAAAATTTTTTCAAAAAAGTTGTTGCGCGCCGGACAGACTTCTGTGTATACTAATCCCCGCAGCGCACGCGAGCGGAAACAAACGCGAACGACTGCCTGGGGAGTTAGCTCAGTTTGGTTAGAGCGCCGGCCTGTCACGTCGGAGGTCGCGGGTTCGAGCCCCGTACTTCCCGCCAACGCAATTAAAGCCACGTCTTCGGACGTGGCTTTTTGCGTTTGATGCACTTTGTTTTGATAGAACGATCGCCCTGGTGCATCTTCGCCCAGAACCCCCGCGCCTTCGGGAACGCAAGTAAAATCTAATGAGTATATCTGTCTGAACAACAGCTTTGTTGCGCAACACCTGTTCTACGAGACAGGGGGTTAGGTTATACTAAATTGCACTGTGCGCCGCATCTGATGCATTTCGCTCCAAGCGCGGCACTCAGTGGATATCCGATTTACCATTTGGATGTCCTGGCAGTCATTTAGCGTCTCGACACAAGCTCGGCCCCGGAGCTCGTTCGAGCTGTTCGTATTCCTTGAAAGGGGAAAAATGGACATATCGAGGAAGACTGATTACGCCCTTCGTATGCTGGCGATGCTTGCCGAGGATCCGGAGTGCTTACTTTCTGTTCGCACCGCTGCCGAAGAGGTCAATGTTCCGTATTCGTTTGCCCGCTCGATTCAGCACGGTTTGGTCCAGGCCGGTATTGTGGAGAGCCTGCGTGGCGTCCACGGTGGCATGCGTCTCAAGGTCAGTCCGGACGACGTCACTATCCGCCAGGTCGTCGAGGCCGTTCAGGGTCCTATGGTTATGAACGATTGCACCGCGCCCGATGGTGACTGTGCGCGCATGGGCGCGTGCTGCTATCATCCCCTGTGGGCCGGAGCCCAGGCGTTGATGCGCGACTACCTCGATTCCGTTTCGCTCGGCGACATCGTCGCTCACCGCCAGTTCCCGGCCGTCGATCCCAAGTTCGCCGACCGCGAAGCGTTTCCCGAGTACGCCACCTGCGCGTGCGCTTACCGGGAGGAATAGCGCCGCATAAGGAGCATAGCCATGATTCAGGACCCCTTTCGTTCGATGATTCGTTCGGAAGGGGTCCTGCGTTATCGCGACCTTCCGTGGCGCCGCACACGCGATCCGTACATCATTTGGCTTTCTGAGGTCATGCTGCAGCAAACGCAGGTGCCGCGTGTGGAGGCGCGCATGCCGGTGTGGCTCGATCGTTTTCCGACTGTGCAGGCGCTTGCCCAGGCCGCGCCTTCCGATGTTTTGGACGCTTGGCAGGGCATGGGCTACAACCGACGCGCTCTGGCGCTTCATGGGGCCGCTCAGCGCGTTGTAGAGGACTGGGACGGGGAGTTTCCGCGTGAGACGCGTGACTTGGTCGCTCTGCCCGGCATTGGCCCGGCAACGGCGCAGGGCATCCGTTCGTTTGCGTTTGATCTTCCAGGCGTGTATCTAGAGACCAATGTGCGCACGGTCTTTTTGCATCATTTCTTTCCCGATGTGCCGGCCGTTCCCGATCGCGAGCTGGTGCCGCTGATTCAAGCCGCCTGTCCGGCGGCCCCTGGTGCGGCGGCGGATGAGATTGCGCCCTTTGCCGCGCCTCAAGACGATGCCGACACGCCGCGCGCGTGGTATTACGCGTTGCTGGATTACGGCGCGTATCTTAAAAAGACGCTGCCCAATCCGTCCAGGCGGTCGGCGGGCTATAGTCGTCAGTCCAGGTTTGAGGGCTCGCGTCGCCTAAAGCGCGCGCATATCTAACGTATGTTGCTGGCAGCGCGCGATGGGCAGCCGGCGGGGATTACGCTTGCTGATGCCGTGGTGGGCGTTAACGAGATGGAAGCGGCAGCCGGTCGCGGGCCGGTCGAGTGCGACTTGATCGCGGGTATTCTAGCTGACCTGGAGCGCGAGGGCTTTTGCCGAGCCGAGGACGATCGTTGGTTGAGTGTGTAGCCCGCTCAAATCTGAAGAACAGGATTGTAAGGTTTAGATTTTCGGCATGAGGGCATCCTAAAGACGAGGCCGCTCGAAGCCTACGGGCGGCATGCGTTGAAGGGAAGTACACCTATGGATTTTGAGAATTCCCAAACCAAGAAGAACCTCGAGACCGCTTTTGCCGGTGAGTCCCAGGCACACACCAAGTATCGCTACTATGCCTCCAAGGCCAAGAAAGACGGCTACGTTCAGATTTCGAATATCTTTGCCGAGACCGCAGGCAACGAGTCCGAGCACGCCAAACTGTGGTTTAAGTATCTGCACGACGGCGCCGTCCCCGATACCCTGGACAATCTGCGTGATGCCGCTGCGGGCGAGAACTACGAGTGGACCACGATGTACGACGAGTTCGCCAAGACCGCCGAGGAGGAGGGCTTTGTCGAGATCGCCGAGAAGTTCCGTGGTGTCGGCGCCGTGGAGAAGGCTCACGAGGAGCGCTATAACAAGCTCGTTGAGCGCATTGAATCGGGCGAGGTGTTTGAGCGCGAGGGCGTAAAGGTGTGGAAGTGCCTGAACTGCGGGCACCTGCATGTGGGCGCCGAGGCGCCCGAGGTGTGCCCGGTTTGTAACCACCCGAAGGCGTACTTTGAGGAGCAGGTGGTGAACTACTAGCGCGTGGCGCTGGCTGCTGCGGAGCGCAGGGCGGTTAAATACCTTTCCCTCTCGCTCACGGCTCCGCTGGGTCGCGCGAGGCAAAGGTATTCCCCGCCCTGCGCTCCGGCGTTGGGTCATCGCGTGCTCGTTACTGAAAAGCTGATTAGAAGTTTGTGTGCCGCCCCTTTTGGGGCGGCACGTTTTGTGTGGGGGCTGGTTGGGACGGTACCGTTCTTGGGTGGGGTACACTGGATAGCGACTTTTTGTTTATCTACTACCTGAAGAGGTGTTATTTATGGGTAAGAAGTCTCGGGCTCGGATGGCTGCTGCTGGGACTAGTCGTGATCCTAATCGCGTGGT
>CAJMJM010000165.1 GCA_905213725.1 Collinsella aerofaciens | reverse complement strand
GATTGTCGGCAGCCGGCGTATCGTTGGACGAGAACATGATGTCGTGTCCCGTGATACCCAGCGAGCGGGCGATCATGAGCTCGGTATAGCTCGAGCAGTCGCAGCCGCAGCCGTATTCGTTGAGAATGGAGATGAGCGCCGGGTTGGGGTTGGCCTTGACGGCAAAGTATTCCTTAAAGCCCGGGTTCCATGCAAAGGCGTCGCGCACTTCTTGCATGTTGCGGCGGATGCCCGCCTCGTCGTATAGATGAAACGGCGTGGGGAACTGCTCGACGATATGCTCGAGTGTCTCCTTGTCCACAAACGGCTGCTTGGCCGCATATGCCTCGTTGGGGGTCAATACCATGTCCCGTAAACCTCGCTATCCAGACGGCGCCATCTGCGCATCGAATCCGCATAGCGTGGACCCAATGTCCGGATAGCGCTCCCGCATTGCTGCAGACAGTCCTGTGGGTGTTTCCCACAGGCCCACCAGGTTGTTCGTGCCCGAAAAACCCAGTTCGGCGGGTTTCGCCTCCCCACGGGGTCAAAGCCTGCCGGCTCGCCCGCGGCTCTTCGTGCCCGCGCCTCTATCAAGTGGTAAAGACCCTATCACGTTGCACTTTACCAAACAAGAGTATTCGTATATAACGTTTAAAAAATGCAGCATCATGCTAGAAACGAGGGCGCCACAATCCTGCGTCACAATAGGTGACAACTGAGTTGCCCCATGAAAGGAATCCCCATGACCGAGCTCCAAGAACTCCGTCGCTATCGTCGCGACCTGCATCGCATTCCGGAGCTCGACTTCGATCTTCCGCAAACTATCGCCTATATCGAGGGCGTGCTCGCTCCGCTTGCCTGCGAGGTGATCCATCCGTGCCCTAGTTGCGTGTGCGCTTTCTTCGACGCTGGCACGGGTGCCTCGCATGCCACGGCGATTCGTGCCGATATGGATGCGTTGCCTATTGCGGAGACGACGGGCGCCGCTTTTGCCTCGACGCATCCCGGCAAGATGCACGCGTGCGGCCACGACGGGCACATGGCTATGGCCCTCGCGGCGGCAACTTTTGTCGACCGTACGATTCGTGAGCAGCCGGGCGTTATTAAGCGCAACGTGCTTTTTGTGTTCCAGCCGGCCGAGGAAACAACCGGTGGCGCTAAGACGGTATGCGAGAGCGGCGTGTTCGAGCGCTACGGGGTCGACCGCATCTTTGGCTTTCACGTGTGGCCCGATCTTCCTGCCGGTACGCTGGCGAGCTGTCCCGGTCCGCTGCTGGCGCGCTCGAGCGAGACGCACATTCATATCCATGGCACGAGCATCCATATCGCCAAGACCTACGGCGTTCCAGTCGAGGAATCACATGACGCAGCGCTGGCGGCGGCAAAGTTCCTGGTTGCCGAGCGCGAGCTGATGGACGAGCTGGGTGCCGATGAGCCCTGCATCGGTAAGTTTGGCCTGCTGCAGGCCGGCACCGTCTGCAATGCGGTGGCGGGGGAGGCCCATGTTGCCGGTAGCTTGCGTGTGTTTACGGACGCCATGTTCGACCGTGCGCGCGAGGGCGTACGCCGTGCGCTCGACGAGGCGTGCACCGCAACGGGCTGTACGTACGATCTCGACTTTGCCGAGGGCTATCCGCCAGTCGATAACGCCCCCGAGTTGTTTGCCCACATTGCGCCTGCCTTGCCCGAGTTGCAACTTGTGGACGAGCCGCTGTTAATTGCCGAGGACTTTGCTTTCTATCAGCGCCATCTGCCGGGCGTGTTCTTCTTGCTGGGCACGGGCGTGCCAGAAGGACAAGAAAACCCGATCGACGCTGATGACTGCCCAGCCTATGCGATGAGCGCTCTGCATACCGATACCATGCTCTTTGACGAGGAGATTCTTCTCAAAGGCCTCGATGTCTACAAACGATTGCTTTTGCTTGACTAAGGCGCAAAGGACTATTTGTTCTAGAAAACACGAACAAACGTACGATATAATAGAGATGTAAGTCTATAGAAAGGTTTGACGTTACTAACGTAAGGCGATACTATGATTGCATCGTATAAAGATGAGGATACCGAACGCTTTGCCATGGGTGTGCGGGTCAGGAGGTTCGGGCCCTTTGAGCGTGTTGCGTTGAGGAAGATTCGCCAACTGCAGGTTTGTGCTTCGCTTGATGATCTTCGCGTTCCACCGGGCAACCGCCTGGAAGCTTTGAAGGGCGATCGTGCCGGTCAATATAGCATCCGTGTTAACGAGCGCTATCGGGTCTGTTTTGAGTGGAGACAGGAGATGGCTTGGAATGTCGAAATCGTCGATTATCACAAGTGATGAGACTTCGGCCGATTTGCTGTCGCCGGTGACTCCTGGTGAGCTTCTCAAAGATGAGTTTCTTGTTACCATGGGCATTTCTCAATATCGACTTGCGAAAGCTACTGGGATTCCGGCTCAGCGTATCGGGCAGATTGTCTTGGGAAAACGTCGCGTGACGGCCGACACCGACCTCCGTCTTTGCCGTTATTTTGGCCTGACGGATGGTTATTGGCTGCGCGCTCAGGTGGCGTTTGACCTTGAGGCCGAGAAAAGGCGGATCGAACCGGAACTCGACAAGATCGTTCCTGTTCAGCAGGCTATCGCACTGTAGTGCTCAAAGATGATGGGGGTGGCGCGGCGATGAGGCGACGCCGACAGTCTGCCGTATATAGTCCGGGTGGATGCGGGTGCGGTTTGCTGCTGCTTCCGGTTATTGCTGTGAGCATTGGCGTGATGTTTGCGCTTGCCGGGCTTGTCGCGGCGGCGCTCGTGCTGTTTATCACTGCCATCGGCGTGACGATTTGGCTCTGCCGCAATCGCGAGCAACGCCGTGCCGACGGTAAAACCAATGTCGGCTGGGTCGTCTTTCTGATCATTGCGTACCTGCTGAGTGCCAGCTACCTTGTTTTCTTTGTCCTGTTGATGATCAGTGCCTTTACCGGGGAATCCGTCACGGTGGGTTGATGCACTGCCAGCAGACGGTCGCGCGCAGTGCGTTTGCTCGGCGTTTGGATAACTGCATTGGTCGTTTACCGCAGCCTTAGTTCTCAGCTAATGAATTCAAGTTCAATCCTTCCTACGATGTGCTGTGTACCGGCACGGTAGCCGGATCGTAGGAAGGATGAATAATGGCAAAAGAGGGAAAGAAGCCGATCGGCAAGATTGTCCTAGGCGTCATCGTGGTGCTGGTTATTGTCGGTGCCGTGGGCTCTATGGGTGGCAATTCAACCGATTCGTCTGCGAGCGATTCGGCAAAGCCTGCCGAGGCGACACAGCAGGCTGAGGAGCAAAAAGAACCGCAAGAACCGTATACCATTGCTGACGAGGCTGAAGACACCTCCAATCAGTTTGCCTATAAGATCACGGGCACGCTGACCAATAACACGGACAAGGAAAAGAGCTACATTCAGATCGAATATGTACTGTATGATGCAGATG
>CAJMJM010000164.1 GCA_905213725.1 Collinsella aerofaciens | reverse complement strand
CACGCCCGACCGACTCAAGCGCGCCGTGAGACAGGCACACCCCCGCGGCGAGTAGCAGAAGCGCCTCCCGCGCCGCACCGAGGTGTGTGGATTTGATTGCGGGTTGGCAGGAAGATGCATTCCTGCTATCATTCATCGGGTTGCTTCACGGCAACATGTTTTTATCACGCACGCGCGGCTACTTCATACCGTGGTGCCCGGGCTTTGGTAGCACATGTCTGGGTTGGTTTTGGAGGATGACCCCGCGCGGAGGCAAACCACAGGAGGTTTAACATGGCTACCAAGATTAATATCCGCACCCTGCTCGAGGCCGGCTGCCACTTCGGTCACCAGACCCGTCGCTGGAACCCCAAGATGAAGCCGTTCATCTTCGGTGAGCGCAACGGCATCTACATCCTCGACCTCAAGCAGACCATCCTCGACGCCGACCAGGCCTACACCTTCGTTAAGAACGTCGCCAAGGGTGGCAACGTGCTGTTCGTCGGCACCAAGAAGCAGGCTCAGGAGGCCGTCAAGAACGCTGCTGAGCGCGCCAACATGCCTTACATCAACCAGCGTTGGCTCGGCGGTATGCTGACCAACTTCGTTACCATCCGCTCCCGCATCAACCGCATGGAGGAGCTCGAGGCCATGGTCGAGGACGGCCGCATGGCAGTGCTCCCCAAGAAGGAGCAGGCTGTGCTCGGTAAGGAGCTCACCAAGCTCCAGACCAACCTCGGTGGCGCCCGCGACATGAAGGGTCTGCCCCAGGCTCTCTTCGTCATCGACACCAAGCGCGAGGAGAACGCCATCAAGGAGGCCCAGCGCCTGAACATCCCCGTCGTCGCTCTGATCGACACCAACTCCGCTCCCGACGAGGTCGAGTACGGCATCCCCTGCAACGATGACGCTATCTCCGCTGTCACCCTTATGTGCGAGCTCATGGCTGACGCCTGCCTCGCTGGCTCCGGCAAGGAGCAGGTCTCCGAGGCCGAGATGGCCGCTGAGCCCAAGGCCGAGTAAATCAGTCTTAGTTAATTCTTTTTCATCTCTTTGAAAGGAACCACAATGGCCCAGATTACCGCCGCTATGGTCAAGCAGCTCCGCGAGATGACCGCCTCCCCGATGATGGAGTGCAAGAAGGCTCTCGTCGAGGCTGACGGCGACATGGACGCCGCTGTCGACGTTCTGCGTAAGAACGGCCTTGCCAAGGCTGCCAAGAAGGCTGGCCGTGAGACCAACGAGGGCGCTGTCGCCGCGTTCGTCTCCGAGGATGGCAAGACCGGAGCTCTGCTCGAGCTCTCCTGCGAGACCGACTTCGTTGGCTCCAACGCCAAGTTCACCGGCTTTGCTTCCAAGGTCGCTGAGGTTGTCGCTACCACCGAGCCTGCTGACGTCGACGCTCTGCTTGAGAAGCCGATGGGCGAGGAGACCGTTTCCTCCGAGCTCACCGAGATGATTCACATCATGGGCGAGAACATGAAGATCTCCCGCTTCGCCGCCCGTAAGGCCGAGAACGGCGCGCTCGCTTCTTACATCCACATGGGTGGTAAGATCGGCGTCCTCGTCGAGTTTGCTTTCGAGAAGGCCGAGACCGCTCAGGCTGAGTCCTTCAAGACCTTCGCTCACGACGTTGCCCTTCAGGTTGCCGCCGTCGCCCCGATCTGCGCTACCCGCGATCAGGTTCCGGCCGAGACCGTCGAGCACGAGAAGCAGATCTACATGGCTCAGGCTGCCGAGTCCGGCAAGCCCGAGGCCATTCAGGAGAAGATGGCTGTTGGCCGTCTGGAGAAGTTCTACAAGCAGTCCGTGCTCACTGAGCAGGAGTTTATCAAGGACAGCTCCCTCACCATCAAGAAGTACGCTGAGCAGGTCTCCAAGGAGCTCGGCGACACCATTACCGTCGTTGCCTTTGACCGTCTGGTCCGTGGCGAGTAAATAAGCTCTTGTAGCTGGTAATGAGCAGGCTGTGGGTTTTACTCACAGCCTGCTTTTTCATGGCTCTTCTAAGAGCCTTTGATAGAATGTTGAGAGTTCAATCTAAAGGAGGATCGCTTTGTCCGACATCCGATATAAACGCGTGCTTCTTAAGCTTTCCGGCGAAGCACTGATGGGCGACGGCCAATATGGCATCGACCCCAAGGTTACCGACCATCTTGCCAAGCAGGTCAAGGAGCTGCTCGCCGTTGGCCATGAGGTCGGCGTCGTTGTCGGCGGCGGTAATATTTTCCGCGGCATGGCCGGCGCTGCCGGTGGCATGGAGCGTGCTCAGGCCGACTACATGGGCATGCTGGCAACCGTTATGAACGCGCTCGCCCTGCAGGATGCCTTCGAGCATAACGATGTTCCCTGCCGCGTTATGAGCGCTATCCAGATGAACGAGATCTGCGAGCCCTATATTCGCCGTCGCGCCATCAATCACCTTTCCAAGGGCAACGTCGTCATCTTCGCTGCCGGTTCGGGCAATCCGTACTTTACGACCGACACCGCCGCGGCTCTTCGTGCGTGCGAGATCGGCGCCGAGATTCTGATTAAAGCCACCAAGGTTGACGGCATCTACGACAAGGATCCCGTCAAGTGCGTCGATGCCGTCCGTTTTGACAAGATTACCTATCACGAGGTTCTCGTCCGCGGTCTGCAGGTTATGGATTCCACGGCTACGGCACTGTGCCAGGATAACCGTATGCCGATTTTGGTCCTCAACATCGATGGCGAGGACACCGTCAAGCGCGCGCTTTCGGGTGAGACCGTCGGCACGCTCGTCTATCAGGAGGATTAAGCATGGCAGAGAACATCACCGCCCATATGGACAAGTCGCTCGAGTCCCTCAAGCATAACTTCTCCAAGGTCCGTACCGGCCGCGCCAATGCCAACATTCTGTCCGACATCACCGTCGATTATTACGGTGTTCCCACGCCGGTCACGCAGGTTGCCGCCGTCAAGACCCCCGAGGCCCACATGCTGCTCATCGAGCCGTGGGACAAGGCACTCATCAATGCTATCGTCAAGGCCATCGGCGCTTCCGATCTGGGTATTACCCCCAACTCCGATGGCACCGTCGTTCGTCTTCCGTTCCCGGCTCCCACTGAGGAGCGTCGTCGCGAGCTCGTCAAGGAGTGCCGCGAGTACGCCGAGCAGGCCAAGGTGTCTATCCGTAACATCCGTCGCGAGTTCAACAACAAGCTCGAGCGCGATGAGGAGCTCACCGAGGACGATGTCCGTCGCGAGCAGGCCAAGGTCCAGAAGCACACCGATGAGTATGTCGCCAAGGTCGAGGAGCTTCTGAAGGAAAAAGAAGCCGAGGTCATGGAGATCTAAGGTGCAATACGACGAGCATAAACTGGTCGAGTACTTTGCCGACGCCCCTGCGGGCGGCGGTTTTTCCGTCCTTGACCTCAATAACATTCCGCTCCATATCTCGTGCAGCATGGACGGCAATGGTCGTTGGGCCACATCGCGCGGTCTTGCACGCACCGAGGG
>CAJMJM010000163.1 GCA_905213725.1 Collinsella aerofaciens | reverse complement strand
GCCGCAGGCAAGGTAGTCCATGACCATGTTGTACACGTTGTCCTGGATGTGCTCGGTGGTGTCGCGGTCAGTGATGACCTGGTAGTCGGCGATGAGCACGTTGGTCTTGGCGCCCATGTTCTGCAGCTCCACGCGGCCCTTGAGGGTGCCAAAGTAGTGACCCAGGTGCAGACGGCCGGTGGGGCGGTCGCCGGTAAGCATGGTGAACTTCTCGGGCGTCTTGGCCAGGCCCTCGCGAATGGCGTTGCTCTTTTGCAGCGCGACTTCGTAGCTGTTCTCGTTTGGCATGATTGCTCCTAACGTATGTTCATGGGTCAAGATGATAACGCGTTTATTGGAGGGGCGGGGCGTAAGTAGGCGAGGGGCGGGAGAGGGGTGGCTTGTGCGATGGGCGCGGCGCGGCCGCGCTTGGCCAACGGTGCCTTGGCACATCCTCGGCAGCTTGCCCTAGAGCTTGTGGTGGCGCTCTTCCTTACGTTCCTCAGCTGCCTGCTCCTCCTGCTTAAAGGCGGGGTCGTCGGGGGTGACCAGTTCGTCCTCGTGCGTGCGCTTGTTGTAATGGTGGCGCAGCACGGGTTCAAACAGGTGCAGGTGCTTGGCAAAGGCCGCCGAGCCAATGGCAAGCACGGTAAAGATGAGCACGCGCATGGGCACCTCGACCTGATTGATGGCGGCGGCGCCGGCCGAAAGCATAATGCACCAGGCATAGATGAGCAGCACAGCCTGTTTTTGGTTGTAGCCTTCTTGGATCAGGCGGTGGTGGATGTGGCCCTTGTCGGCCTGCCCGATGCTAATGTGGGCGCGCTTGCGGCGCACGATGGCGCTAAACGTGTCGATGATAGGCACGCCGGCAACGATGAGCGGGATGATAAGCGAGGTGAGTGCGGCGGTGCGGCTCACGTTGAGCAGCGAGATGGAGCCCAGCGCAAAGCCCAGCAGCAGCGACCCCGAGTCGCCCAAGAAGATGCTTGCGGGGTTGAAGTTGTAGTGCAAAAAGGCTAGACAGGCGCCAAAGAGCGCAATAGAGAGCGCGGCGGCGTCGATGCGGCCCGAGAGCACGGCCATTGAGAACATGGTGAATGACGCGATGCCGCAGATGCCCGTGGCCAAGCCGTCGAGGCCGTCGATGAGGTTAATGATGTTGGTGAATGCCACCAGATAGATCACGGTGATGGGGTAGGCGAGCCATCCGAGCATGATCTCGCCGGGGGCAAACGGGTTGACGATGACGCCGATTTTTAGGCCGCCGATACAGGCGATAAGCGCGGCGAGGACTTGTCCGGCCAGCTTTTGCTTGGGCGTGAGCTGGAAGACGTCGTCGATAGCGCCGGTCGCAAAGATGACGGTAAAGGAGAGCGCCAGCATGGGATAGCTAATGTGAAGGCGCGGGTGCGGCACCAGGACGGGTGGCCAGCCTAGGTACCAGGTGCCTAGGATTTGCACAATGCAGGCAACGACCAGGCCCAAAAACACCGCCGCTCCGCCCAAACGTGGGATGGGCTTGGTGTTGATGCGGCGCTTAGAAGGATAGTCGACGGCATCGAGCTTAATTGCCAAGCGCTTGACCAGGGGCACCGCGAGGAAGGTCGTGATAAAGGCCGCCGCTGCCACGCATAGGTACGGTATGTAGCTCGGGGATGAAGCCATGAATCTAAAAACCGCCAAGCGTCGAAGGAAAAGGTCAAAGGTTGCTACGCGGAAATGGCATAGCTGTCCCATGATACTCGACCGAGGGGGGTGCGGAGGTTTGCACCGTGCGATTATCACGCGCATACCAGATATTGGGATGTTGTCGATGGCTTGTCGGGATGCCGGCGGGGATCCATATGGACTTTAATGGTGATTTTCGGCAAAAGAAATCCACCCCCCACGTTACGAAAATGAACCCACCTAAAACAGGTGGGTGCCCTCATCGACTGTTCCAGCGTCCTTAACAACGAAGGATACCTGTACTAGGTACGACTGTGTGGGCTCCCTAAATAAACGCGACGGTTCACCCAGTTGCTCCGCGGGGGGCGGAATACCTACATCATAAAGCGGCACTTTATCGATTCCAGTCTTGACATTACAAAAATCGTGTCGGACGATTACGGCGCCTTAGGGACGGAGCCGTCTACCCGGTCTGGCCCTTTACGTTTGAGCTGCTGATTCGTTGTTTTGGAGCATTTTTTTATGCCGATGTCGTTGACCGAACTTTTTTCGCCCGCCTGCCATTTGTGTCCGCGCCGTTGCGGTGCGGCGCGCGATGAGGGCGCGCGCGGCGTATGCGGTGCCGACGACACGCTTAAGGTCGCTCGCGCGGCGCTTCATATGTGGGAGGAGCCGCCTATCTCGGGCGAGGCCGGTTCGGGCACGATCTTCTTTAGCGGTTGCTCGCTTAAATGTATCTACTGCCAGAACCACGAGATCTCGACCGGCAATTTTGGCCTTGAGATTTCGCCTGAGCGCCTGGTCGAGATTATGCTGGAGCTGCAGGACCAGGGTGCCAACAACATCAATTTGGTGACGGCGACGCACTATGCGCACCTGTTGCCTGCTGCGATCGCCGCGGCACGGACGCGCGGGCTGGTCATCCCGATCGTCTACAACACGAGTGGTTACGAGCGCGCGAGTGCCGTGGCGGCGCTGGGCGACCTGGTCGATGTGTGGCTCACCGACTTTAAATATGCCGATGCCGGGCTTGCGCAGTCGCTTTCTCATATTAAGGACTATCCGCGCGTGGCCGTGTCGGGTCTGGCCCAGATGGCGCGCGAGTTCGATCGCCGCGGGGGAGAGCTGGTGGACGAGGGCGGGCTCATGAAGCGCGTCATCATCGTGCGCCATCTGGTGCTGCCTGGACATGCAGACGATTCATGCCGCGTGCTGGACCTGGTGTGGCAGACGGTGGGCGACGTGCCGATCTCGGTCATGAACCAGTACACGCCCAATGCGCTCATGCGAGAGCAGGGCGGCGACCTGGCGCGCGCCGGGACGCGCGTGGAGTACGAGCAGGTACTCGACCATGCCGACGACCTGGGCTTTACGACGATGTTTTGGCAAGAGGGCGGCGCGGTAGACGAGAGCTTTACCCCAGCGTTCGACACCACCGGCGTCCTCACCAGCGCAAAGTAGTGCGTTCGCCGATGATTTTTCTGGGACGGGGATTAAAAAATCATCGAGCGAATGGTAGTCAAAAAAGCCGCGCCCCAAAAAGACTGGTTATTGGGCGTTGACAGTTGGCGAGCCGTAGGTAAAATATCGACTTGTCCTGGGGACGTAGCTCAGTTGGGAGAGCGCTGCCGTCGCATGGCAGAGGCCGAGGGTTCGACTCCCTTCGTCTCCACCCTGACGTTTCAAGCTCCAACCTTGTTGGGGCTTTTTTATTAGCCCTCGGCATCGTGCTCGGAGCATCATGGCAGCCATGGCATTCGAATTGCTTGTTCTCCTGGTGTGCATTATCGCCTATGCGATTTGTCGCAGGCGACACCCCGGCTCCTTTACCTGTGTGGTCCCCCTTATGACCGCAACAACATGG
>CAJMJM010000162.1 GCA_905213725.1 Collinsella aerofaciens | reverse complement strand
GACAGGAGACTGGCATGCAAGGCATACACATAACAAATGAAATCGGTCATTTAAAAGCCGTACTTGTCCATCGACCGGGAGCTGAAACACAAAACTACCCTGATGCCGACTTCAGCCAAGTTTTCTCCCTGCGAAAATGGAGCGGTCGTTTTGACCTCGACAAAGCAATGTATGAGCACGATTCCATGGTTCAATTGCTTGAGAAGCATGGCGTAGAAACCATTGAAATTAGGGACCTTCTCGAAGACTCACTTGAAACTGAGCCCCAATCACTTAAATATTTTATTGATGACTACCTCCGTTGCAGCGGGGCAACAGGCAGAGAGTTCCTCGAGGCAATAACCCAGCTGTTTGAGAACGCTAAGAACACCCAGGAATTGGTGAATATAGTACTTAACGGCATTCGCTTTGGAGACACTGAGCTATGTTCAAACCAGTCGGAAACACTACGGGCGCTCGTGCACGAGCAATTTGATCCCGCCTCGCTCTTGGTCAATCCCCTCAACACGCTTTTTTTCACTCGTGATCCTGCTGTGGTAGTCGGAGACGGCATCATCCTAAATCATATGTATTGGCCTGAGCGTGATCGTGAGGTCGCCTTATACCTGCAGATATTCACCAACCACAAGATCATGGGAGAAACTCCAATATGTGATTTGAACAGGAGTAGCTACCATATAGAAGGCGGAGACATTATTGTTATCAGTGCTAAGACAATATTAGTTGGAATCTCTGACCGAACTGAACCCGCCGCCGTCGAGTCACTTGCCAAAGAGCTCCTGACCTCAAATAAATTCCAGACCACCGAGCTAATTGCGATTCGAGTCCCCTCTGACGGGCTGCGTATCCACCTCGATACGTTCATAAGTAGAATTGATCACGACGCGTTCCTCATCGATCGTGAGATATGCAATGCCGTTGATGCATACAGCATTCAACTAAAACGATCCGGAAGGGGCCTTACGATCACTCCTATCGATCGCACGATTCCGGAAATACTCTCTGCAGCCTGTTGCGAACCAATAAAAGTGATTGACTGCGGAGGCGGGAATCAAACCGCCTACGAAAGAGAACGCCGGAACAACGCAACGTCTATCCTTGCGCTCTCGCCAGGAAAACTATGCGTATATGAAGAAAACGTTTGGACCAACGAAGCGCTTGAGAAAGCAGGAATGGAATTATTCCCGCTATCCATTGACGAGCTCACCAAAGGCTATGGTGGCACAAACTGTCTATGCCTCCCTCTGTGGCGAGAGGATCTATAGCCATGGGCTTCGGGGCAAATATTCGTAAACTCCGCACCATGGAGCATCTTGGTCAGGCGCAACTTGCAGAGATGTTGGGGGTATCTAAAGAGACCGTTTGTCGTTGGGAAAAAAGTCGGTATGCCCCCCGTGAGCGCTATATTGAAAAGTTACAAGCGCTCTTCGGTTGCACCCGCGATGAACTTGTTGGCGAGGAAAACGGTTTGGCTGTAAAGCTCGCAAATAAAAGAATCGTCACCGACGAAGACCCTGCTATCCACGAAATGGAGGGTACATTTCCCGTCATCGATATCGAATCGCAAAAGCGCCGCATCACGCACGGCCAACAAAATGCTTGCGCGCCTGTAGACGTAGCCAAACGTCACCCACATAGCGTTTTCGTTAAAATCAAAGGCGACGAAATGTCCCGCATTTACCCTCCCGGCAGCTTACTACTTGTCGATACCACCGCAAAGCCTTGGAACGGCTGTGCTGTATTGGCGCTCGCAGACGGTAAAACACCGGTAATTAGGCGATTTGCAGAAGGAAACGACATGATTGTGCTGTCGTCCCATTCATATGCAACAGCAAGTCCGGATCTGATGTTTAACAAACGGAGGATTAGAATCATAGGAGTCGTCGTTTGGTATCAAGCGAGCCACGATCACACGCTTAATTAAATCGACTTTCCCAAAAACGACCGTACCGCACAGACAGCTCAAAGTCCCAGCCCAAATGAACTACTTTTTGGCGGCTTTGCGCTCGTCGCGGATGCGGGCGCGATCCATGGCCGCCTCGACCGCCGAGAAACGGCAGCCGCAGTAATTCTGCCGATACATGCCCAGCTCACGCGAACGGCGCGTAGCCTCGGGATAATACGGGCGAAAATCGCGAATCACCGGGGTGAGACCGCGGGCGGCAGCCAGACGCTCCAAAACATCATTGCAGGTATCGAACAGCTGATACGGCGAGACGGCGAGCGTCGTGCCCACAAACTCAAACCCGCGCTCCTGGGCCACGCGGCACGCCTCGGCCAAGCGCAGGGCATAGCACGAGCGACAGCGACGGGGCCGATCGGCACCCAGCGGGGCCACGCCGGCCTCCCAGCGCTCGCGGTCCTCCCCCGCCTCGATGAGCTCGATGTCGCCATCGGCACACCACCGGCGCAGCTCGTCCAGACGCCGCCGCCATTCATCGCGCGGTTGAATATTGGGATTGGTCCAGCAAATCGTGGGCTCAAACCCCTCCTCGCGCAGCAGGCGAACCGGCTCAAGCGAGCATGGTGCACAGCACGCATGCAGCAACAACGACTTCATCGACATCCCCGTCCCAGAAAACTCACCCCGACATCATGGCAGCTAAAATAGCCCCGTCCCAAAAAGACTACTTTGCGAAAAAGCGCACGCCAAAGGACGTATCCTCGCAGGCGACGATACGGCGGTCGCGCAAGATGGTCCGCACGTAATACCAGTCGCCCACACAGCCCGACAAATGCAAGCCGGCCGCCAGGTAGCACAGCAGCGGATGGCCCGAAAACGCAAACCCCAGGGCAAGCGTTGTCGTCACAACAACCGTCGGTGCCAGGCAAACCGCCACGTACCGCCGGCGAGAATACACAACGCCTTCGGCGCAGGCATAGATCATCGCTGTCTCGCGATTCGCCCCAAAGGTCACCTTCGCGCCCGCAGGCGCCAGCAGCTTAAAAAACACACCGTGCACCAGCTCGTGCACGGCGAACGACGCCATTGAGATCGCAGCCAAGCCGACTATCCAGCCCACGACCGCCGTCCAACCGCCCGCGTCAGCCGCATCCAGGTCCGCGGGTCCGCCCAGCAGCATAAACACCGGCACCAGGCACACGGCAAATGCGCCGAGCACGGCCATCCCCCACACAAAGCAGGCGTGCAGAAAATCCTCGTCCTCAAACGCATGTATGTTGGAAATCTCATTCATAGCATCTTAGGATAGCGCCCCTGCCACGTACCCGCCCGCATGTGCGATAATGTCGAACGATATGCACGAATTGACCACCGCGTCGCCAGGCCTTGCGCCCGGCCGCGCTCTCACCATATGCGAAGGAGTCCCATGGCATCCAAATACTCCATGAACGACCGTCCCAGCTGGCCTCGCCGCGCCCTTGTTACCACCGGCGAGCCCTACGGCAACAAGGGCCTTCACTTTGGCCACGTTGGCGGCGTCTTTGTCCCGGCCGACTTCTTCGCCCGTTTCCTGCGCGACCGTCTGGGCCGCGAGAACGTCATCTTCACCTCGGGCACCGACTGCTATGGCTCGCCCATCATGGAAAGCTACCGCAAGCTCAAGGAGAACGAGGGCTACGACAAGTCCATCGGCGAGTATGTCGAGTCCAATCACTCCCGCCAAGCCGCGA
>CAJMJM010000161.1 GCA_905213725.1 Collinsella aerofaciens | reverse complement strand
TCCTGGTGCACGAGCGGTTTGGCAGCGTGATCCACTGGCGGCAGGTGACGGTGTTCTTTGAAGCCGTCATCTTGCTGGGCGTGAGCTTTATCCCCGGTGGCGGTTACAACCTGCTCGCCAACTGCCTTACCTCGTTTGCCTGCGGCATGCAGGTCGAGAGCTTCCGCAAGATCCACGGTCACGGCATCGCTACGACCATGTGCATCGGCAACTTGCGCAACGCGCTGCAAAACGTGGACGATTACATCATCACCCACAGGCGCGGCTTTTTGGAAAACGGCCTGCTGTACTTTGGCGTGATCTTTACCTTTGTGTTTGGCGCCGTGTAGGGCAACTGGTGTATTGAGCGCATGGGCCTGCACGCCATCGTCGTGGCGAGCTTGCTGCTGTTTGTCGCGTTTGCCATCATGTTCATCGACCGCGAGCGCGACTTGCGCTTACGCTGGAAGGTTGCGGCCGAGGCTTGGAAAGAGGGCTGCCGAAAGTAACCGAATGCGGCAAAGGGGCTGTCCCTTTGCCGCAATATTTTTCATCGTCTGTTGAAACGCTTTAAATAGTTTGACGTTCTCACGCGTTTTTTGTTTCAAAAGCGTTAGGATGGGACTCATAGCGTGGGGCGTAATGGATGCCCCGCACACGATGGGAGGCTATCAATGGCTAATCGTTTCGTTCTCAATACCATCTCTTATCATGGTTCCGGCGCCATCAAGGAGATCCCCGGCGAGCTCCAGCGTCGCGGCTACAAGAAGATCTTCGTCTGCTCCGACCCCGATCTGGTCAAGTTTGGCGTTACCGCTAAGGTGACCGACGAGCTCGACGCCGCCGGCATCGCTTGGAGCCTCTACTCCGAGATCAAGCCCAACCCCACGATTCAGAACGTCAAGGACGGCGTCGAGGCCTTCAAGGCCGCCGAGGCTGACGCTATCGTGACCATCGGTGGCGGCTCCTCCATGGACACCGCCAAGGCCATCGGCATCATCATCAACAACCCCGAGTTCGCCGATGTCCGCAGCCTCGAGGGCGTTGCTCCCACTAAGAACCACGCCGTGTTCACCATCGCCGTGCCGACGACCGCCGGTACCGCTGCCGAGGTGACCATCAACTACGTCATCACCGACCCCGAGAAGGTCCGCAAGTTCGTGTGCGTCGACACCAACGACGCCCCCGAGGTCGCCGTCGTCGACCCCGACATGATGGCTTCCATGCCCGCCGGCCTGACCGCCTCCACCGGCATGGACGCTCTGACCCACGCCATCGAGGGCTATACCACCAAGGGCGCTTGGGAGCTCTCCGACATGTTCCACTTTGAGGCCATCAAGCTGATCAGCGAGAACCTACGCGACTCCGTTGCCGAGGCCAAGTCCGGCCAGCCCGGCTCCGGCCGCGAGGGCATGGCCCTTGGCCAGTATGTCGCCGGCATGGGCTTCTCCAATGTTGGCCTGGGCATCGACCACGCCATGGCTCACACCCTGTCCGCTCACTACGACACCCCGCACGGCGTCGCTTGCGCCATGCTGCTGCCGATCGCCATGGAGTTCAACAAGCCGGTTTGCGCCGAGCGTCTGGCCAAGGTTGCCGTCGCCATGGGCGTTGACACCACGGGCATGAGCACCGACGAGGCTGCCGACGCCGCTATCGCCGCCGTCAAGCAGCTTTCCGCCGACGTGAATATCCCGCACGTCTGCGAGGCCATGAAGGCTGACGAGATCGAGGTCCTGGCCAAGGACGCCATGGCCGACGCTTGTTTCCCGGGTAACCCGCGCGAGGCGACGCTCGACGACGTCATCGAGCTCTTCAAGAAGATCTGCCCGGCTGCCTAACTTGGTTCGGCGGGCCTCTGCCCGGTAGCCCCACAATCGTCCTCGGACATGTCGGAAGCCCCCGCTGCGCACTTCGTGCGGCGGGGGCTTCCTCCGTCCTGCGGGAAGATTGTGGGCTAACGGGCAGGGGCCCGCCGGCTCGTTATCGTGGCGGGCGCAGTTCTGAGGAGCTCAATGGGTTATCTCGCTAAGTAAAAAGATGGTTCGCGGTGGTATTGTTGCTGTGGGTTTAATTCGATATGAAAGGGTGACTTTGGTGTCCAAGATGGATTCTACGCTCTCCTATATTACTGACCAGCTGAAGGCGCTTACCTCGATTGCTTCGCCGACGGGCTATACCCGTGCGGCGACTGATTATCTGATGGAGACCCTGCGCGATATGGGGTATGGGCCTGAGCGTTCTAATAAGGGTATCGTGATCGTTGAGCTTGGCGGCGAGGGCGAGCCGCTCGTACTGGCGAGCCATGTCGATACCCTAGGCGCCATGGTGCGTTCCATTAAGGACAATGGCCGCCTGCGCCCCACGACGCTCGGTGGGCATCAGTGGTCTACGGCCGATGGCGAGAACTGCACCGTCTACACGCGCGACGGCAATGTCTACACGGGCGTGGTTCTTAACACCGAGCCTTCGGCGCACGTGGCCGACGAGCCGGTCAAGACCATCGAGAAGAACATGGAGATCTTGCTCGACGAGAACGTCGACAGCAAGGACGATGTGCTCGAGCTGGGTATTCAGACCGGCGACATCATCGCTATGGATCCTCGCACGACGGTGACGGAGAGCGGCTACATTAAGAGCCGCTTCCTGGATGACAAGCTATCGGCCGCCATTTTGTTGGGCTTGGCGCGTGCCGTCGCCGCTGGCGAGGTGACGCTTTCGCGTAAGGTTTCGCTGCTCTTTACCGTGTACGAGGAGGTGGGCCACGGCGGTGCCTTCGTGCCGGCCGACACGCGCGAGATGATCAGCGTTGACATGGGCTGCGTGGGCGACGACCTAGGCTGCACCGAGCACATGGTGTCGATCTGCGCCAAGGATTCGGGCGGTCCGTACAACTACGACCTGGTGACGGCGCTGTCCAATATCGCGCGCGAGCTTGAGCTCGATTACGCTATCGACGTGTATCCGCATTACGGTTCGGACGTCGAAGCCACGCTCTCTGCCGGCTACGACATTCGCCATGGTCTGATCGGCCCCGGCGTGTATGCGAGCCACAACTACGAGCGTAGCCACATGGACGGCGTGCGCAACACCTTCGAGCTCGTCCGCGCCTACGTACAGCGCTAGCGATGCAGCGGCCTCGGCTGATACGGCAGTACCGACCGAGGCCGTCCTCTCTAAGTTGCGGTGAAATAGGGACTGTTTGGCGGTTTTAAACGCTTAAACAGTCCCTATTTCACCGCAATTTATGAAGGGGATGGGGCTACTTAAGTGCGCCGGTCACCGTACCGCCGCCGAGGACGATGTCGCCGCGGTAGACTACAACGGCTTGGCCGGGGGCGATGGCGCGCTGCGGCTCGTCAAAAGTTAGCAGCATTTGTCCGTCGGCGTCACGCGTAAGGGTCGCTGCCTGGTCTTTCTGACGGTAGCGGTACTTGGCACCTACGCGAATGCCGCCGGCATCCAGCTCGGCCTCCATGCGTGCGTCCGGCGCGCTCCAGATCCACTCATCGGCCGTGAGGGCGGCGGCGGTCAGGTCCTCGGCCTCGCCCAGATGCACGGTGTTGTTGGCGGCGTCGACGCCCGTCACATACACGGGATGCGCCATCGCGACGCCCAGGCCTTTGCGCTGGCCGATGGTGTAGCGCCGCGCGCCATTGTGGCGCCCGCCCACGCTGCCGTCGCGCCACACAATGTCGCC
>CAJMJM010000160.1 GCA_905213725.1 Collinsella aerofaciens | reverse complement strand
CCTCTGGCGTCGTCTTCGCGTAATCCCGGGGTTCGGCATGGGGGATGCCTTGGCGCTCTTCGCGCTTTGCACGCTCGACGCTATGGGTGGCATCGTGGCATTTGCCGTCGCACTCCTGGCTCTGGCCCTTTCCTGCCTCTTCACAAAATCGCGCTCCCTGCCATTGCTCCCGTTTTTAGTGCCGATTTTTGCCATAATCGAGGTCGTGGGCTGCACTTTGTAACCGATTGCGCATCCTTCTTAAGGAGCATGCCATGGAATCTAATCAAGAAACGGCCGTCATTAAGGCGCGCATGGACCGTATTCCCTCAGCGTTGTCGCCCGAGCTTGTCGAGCGCATTGCCGCCGATCGTGCTTCGGGCTATGTCAACCCGTATCGTTGCAACGATGATCAGGTCATTCGTCGTATTGATCGCACTACCGACAAAGGCACGCTTATGCGTCCGGCGTTTATGCGCGATACCGAAAAGATACTTCATCTTCCGGCTTACACCCGGTATGCGGGCAAAACGCAGGTCTTTAGCTTTCGTAGCAATGACGATCTGTCACGCCGCGGTTTGCACGTGCAGCTTGTCTCGCGCATTGCGCGCGATATCGGTCGCGCCCTGGGGCTCAATTGCGATCTGATCGAGGCGATTGGCCTGGGCCACGACTTGGGACACACGCCTTTCGGCCATTCCGGCGAGCGCTTCCTCAACGATATCTATCACGAGCGTACGGGGCGTTATTTTTTCCATAACGTGCAGTCGGTCCGCGTGCTCGACGCGTTGTATGGCCGCAACGTGTCGCTCCAGACGCTCGACGGCGTGCTATGCCATAACGGCGAGTACGAGCAGCGTGTGTTTGAGCTCTCGGACATGGGCTCCTTTGACCAGTTTGACCAGACGGTTGAGGATTGCATTGCCACGGGCTATAGCGCAATTGAGCATCTGCGTCCCATGACGCTCGAGGGCTGCGTCGTTCGCATCTCGGATATTCTTGCCTACGTCGGTCGTGACCGTCAGGATGCGATCGCGGCGGGCCTGCTTTCGCCCGACGCTTTTGATGATGGCCGGGGCGGTGCCTACAACAGTTGGATCCTCACGCATGCCTCTATCGATATCGTTGAGCACAGCTATGGTAAGCCGCGCATCGAGATGAGCGAGGACCTGTTTGAGGAAATTCGCCGAGCCAAGCGCGAGAACTACGAGAAGATCTATAGCAAGGGCGGTATCGAAGGCGATTCCGAGGCGGAGCTGCGCGAGGCGTTCGTAAAGCTCTACGACCGTTGCCTGCGGGATCTAAACAGTGGCGACGAGTCCTCTTACATCTTTAAGCACCATATTTCGCGCATTGAGCAGCAGCTTTCCTACTATGATCGCACCTATGCCTGGCAGGACGACAAGGATCAAGCCGTGGTGGATTATATCGCGAGCATGACGGACGGTTATTTCTGCGAGCTGACGAGCAAGCTGTTCCCTGGTCTGGAGTTTCCGCACCGTACCTATATTAACGAACGGTAGTTCGTATTAATTCGGTATACTGTTAGTGGAAAACGTTTTTGATTGATACACGGGATGGCTATGGACGACCTTTTTTCTGCTTCGACGCGCGAGCGTTCCTTTCAGAATGCGCCGCTTGCGGTGCGCATGCGCCCCAATTCGCTCGACGAGTACGTGGGCCAGCAAAAGGCCGTCGGTAAGGGTTCATGGCTGCGTGCCGCGATCGAGCACGACGTGCTTTCGAGCGTGATTCTGTACGGGCCTGCCGGTACGGGCAAGACGACGCTGGCCCACATTATCGCCAACCATACCAAGAGCGAGTTTGTCGAGGTCAGCGCCGTCACGGGTACCGTGAAGGACCTGCGTCGTGTGATTGATGAGGCCAAGACGCGCCTGAATACGTACGACCGCCGCACCATTCTATTCATCGATGAGATTCACCGCTTCTCTAAGTCGCAGCAGGATGCCCTGCTGCATGCAGTTGAGAACCGTACCGTCATTATGATTGGCGCTACGACGGAGAACCCGTACTTCGAGGTCAACTCGGCACTGCTCTCACGTGGTCGCGTCGTGGAGCTTGAGCATCTGAAGGATGAGGATATCGCCACGCTTATTGAACGTGCGCTTGAGGCGCCGCAGGGCTTGAACGGTAAGTTCTCGGCCGATGAGGATACGGTCAAGACCATCTGCACGCTGGCAGCGGGTGACGCTCGCTCGGCGCTCACGACGCTCGCGCTTGCGAGCGAGAATGCCGTCACGCGTCCCGATACCGATGGAACGCCAGCGCCCGCGGCGGGGGAGCGCTATCCCATCACCGTGGATGACGTAAAGATTGCCAACCCGCGTCGCGGCTTTACGTATGACAAAAACGGCGACATGCACTACGACATCATCAGTGCGTTCATCAAGTCCATGCGCGGTAGCGACCCCGATGCCACGATCTATTGGCTCGCGCGCATGATCGATGCTGGGGAGGATCCTAAGTTTATCGCTCGCCGCATTATGATTCACGCTTCTGAGGATGTTGGCAACGCCGACCCGCAGGCGCTTTTGGTGGCGCATGCCGCGTTTAAGTCTGCCGAGGTCATTGGCTATCCCGAGTGCCGCATTAACCTGGCTCAGGCTGCACTCTATGTGTGCTTGGCGCCAAAATCCAACGCGTGTGAGGCTTCGATCGATGCGGCGCTGGCCGATATCCATTCTAGTGGGCTTCGCGAGGTGCCGAGTTATCTGCGCGATCGCCATCGCCCGGGCAGCGATGAATACGGTGTGTATAAGTATCCACATGATTATCCCGAAGGCTGGGTCGATCAGCGCTATTTGCCCGATGGCTTGGAACGCGGTGCATTTTGGCAGCCTGCCGGGCGCGGCTGGGAAGAGTGGCGCGTAGAGCAAAGCGAACGCGACCGCAGCGGGAATGCACCGAGGTAGCTGCTGATAATTTTGTCCCACGTTGCTGCTCTTGGCATGTTCGGTCCCCTTTGGGGTACCATGAAAAGCGTCTGTATTTCGATTCTTCCGGGAGGCTTGTATGAGTCCCATTCAAATCGCCCTGCTGCTGCTCGCCGTTGCCGGCGTGTGGGCCATCGCTGAGCTCGCGCTTACCCTGCGCAAGACCCGCAATGTTGTCGACTCGCTCGATAAGACCGTGAACGACCTCAACAACACCATCGCCGACGCTCAGCCTGTGGTGGCAAAGCTCGATGGCGCTGTCGATGAGCTTACGCCGGCGCTTGCCCAGATGGAGCCGCTGCTTAAGTCGAGCAAGACGGCAGTTGATGCCCTTACCTCCAATCTCGTAGAGGTCGAAGCCGTGGTTCGCGACATTTCCGAGGTTACGGGCAGCATGGCCGAGGCCAGCAATGCTGTGTCGAGCGTGACCGACTCTGCCGCCGGTGCTGTGCAGAAGCTCTTCAATAAGGTGAAGGCTCCTGCAGCCGACGCCGATCGCAAGCTCGCCGCTGCCGCTGCGGAGGCCGAGCAGCCTACCGAGCGCGTCCTAATTGGCGAGGACGAGGCCGCCGCGGGCGACGATGATGGTCAGAAGTCTGTATCCAAGCCGGCTCAGTATTACACCTATACGCCCGCCGAGACCTCTGAGGAGTCCTGCGATGAGTAGCGAAGCAACCTGCCCTATCACGCTGCCCGTAGCCGGTGACCCGCGTCTCGCTCGCCTAGTGCGCATGACGGCAGCCAACGTTGGTGC
>CAJMJM010000159.1 GCA_905213725.1 Collinsella aerofaciens | reverse complement strand
CGTGCAGATCGACTACGCCTCCGGTCGCAACCAGGCATCCGGAGACTAGTGCCGACCGCGCCACCCGTAACCCAAAGATGATCTGTTTTCCTCCGTCCCCCAGGGATCAAAAAGGGCCGCCCTGGGTTACCCAGAGCGGTCCTTGCATCGGCATATATGTTGCAGGCAACGCCACACGCTACTTGGCGCGACCCTCCTCATAGCGCTCGACCAGCTTGGCCTGAACGTCATAGGGAACCTGCTCATAGCCAGCGGGCTTCATGGTAAAGTCACCCGTGCCGCGCGTGATAGAGCGCAGGCGCGTCGAGTAATCCGTCAGCTCGGCGAGAGGTGCCTGGGCGATGACCACGGGGACGCCGCGTTCATCGGTCTCCATGCCCGTCACGCGACCGCGCGATGCCGAGATGTCACCCATCACGGCGCCGGCGTAGCTCTCGGGAATAGTCACCGTGATTTCCTCGATGGGCTCCAGCACCACCGGGTCGGCATCGGCGCATGCCTTGCGCAGGCCGATGCGAGCCGCCGCGCGGAACGCCATCTCGTTGGAGTCGACGCTGTGATACGAGCCGTCGTACACAGCCACGCGAATGCCCGTGAGCGGGTAGCCGGCAATAATACCGTCCTTCATGGTCTCCTGGACGCCCTTGTCCACGGCGGGGATCAGCGAGCGCGGAATGCGGCCGCCCACGACCTCATCCACAAACTCGTAGCCGTCGCTCGTGCCGTCGGGCCCAATAAGCGGCTCCACGCGCAGCCAGCAGTCGCCGTACTGACCGGCGCCACCGGTCTGCTTCTTGTGGCGACCCTGGGCGCTCGCCGTGCGGCGGATGGTCTCGCGATACGGAATGCGGATCGGCACGCTCTTGGCCACGACCTTGGTGCGATCCTCCAAACGGTTGAGCAGCACCGAAACCTGCGCCTCACCAACGGCGGAGATGATAGTCTGGCCCGTCTCCTCGTCACGATCGATGCTCATGGTCGGATCAGCCTTGCACGCCTTCTCGATAAACGTATAGAGCTTCTCTTCGTCGCCACGGTTCTCGGCCTCGATGGCAATGCGGTACTGCGAGTTGGGGAACTTAAACGCCGCAGCCTCGACCTTACCGGTAATGGAGAGCGTATCGCCCGTCTCGGCCGCCAGCTTGGGCGCCACGATGATGTCGCCGGCATAGGCGTGACCGACCTCGGTCATGTCGCGGCCGCACATCACATACAGGTGAGCCAGACGATCGCTCTTGCGGGTACGCGCGTTGATCAGCTCAAGACCCGGCTCAAGCGTACCCGTCAGCACCTTGATAAAGCTGATGCGACCCTGCTGCGGATCGGCCAGCGTCTTAAACACAAACGCCACCGGACGGTCATCGTCGCTCGAAATCTTGAGCGAAGCACCGTCGATGAGCGGCAGCTCGCCGTAGGCCGTCGGCGCCGGGAAGTACGTGGCGATGTCGTCCATCAGCGAGTTGACGCCCTGCTCCTTAATGCAATCGCCCGCAAAGACCGGCACAAAGATGCGCTCGGCAATCGCCTTGGACAGCAAGCCCTCAAGCTCCTCCTGCGTCAGCGTCTCCTCGCCTTCCAAGTACTTCATCATCAGTTCGTCGTCAGCCTCGGCCACCAGCTCGCACAGATGGTCATGGGCCTCCTCGGCCTGGGCACGATACTCCTCGGGAATCTCCGACTCAACGGCTTCGGCGCCGTTGCAATGGCGCGCCTTCATGCGCACCAGGTCGATGATGCCATCAAAGTCCTCGCCCTCGCCCCAGGGAAGGGTCACGGCGCCCAGTCGCGTGCCAAAGCGCTCCTGCAGCAGGTCCATCGTGGTCGCAAAGCTGGCCTCGGAGCGCGACAGGCGGTTTACGAACACCGCACGCGCCAGGCGCAGGTCCTCGGCGGCATACCAGAGCTTAACCGTCGTAGGCTGCGGGCCGGCCTCGGCGTCGACCACAAACAGAGCCGTCTCGCAAACACTCATCGCGGCAAAGGCGTCGCCGATAAAATCGGGGTAGCACGGGGCATCGAGCACATTGATGCGCGCGCCCTTCCAGTCGATCGGCGCGATGGTCGTCGAGATGGAGAATGAACGCTTGACCTCTTCAGGGTCATAGTCGAGCGTGGGCTTGGTACCGTCGTGGCCGCCCAGGCGGGCGGTCTTGCCGGAAAGGTGGAGCATGGCCTCGGCGAGTGAAGTCTTGCCCACCCCGCCTTGGCCTACGAGCACCACGTTCCTTACATTGCCGGTCTTGGGAGCACCCATGATGACCTCCTTGCAGGGCCGCGCGCAATGCGCGACGCCAACGGGGAGAGTTCGCGGTCGGTGCCATCCCGGGAGCAGCATGGTCGGCAACCGAGCCGACTCACCCTCCAAATGTCCTATGCCACCACCCTACCCTCACGGGCGGCCGTCCATGCATACCTTTCGGCGCACGTATGAATACAGGCGGCGAGAGGAAGAGACAAGCTTGTGAGGCGATTATTGAACCCCGTCGATGCAAACAAAAAGCCGCCACAGACCGTAAGACCTGCGACGGCTTCGCCTCAATTAATAGTTGAGTAAATACCTGAGCCTATCCCTCGATACGGCTCAAGAACTCACGGGTGCGCTGCTCACGCGGATGGTCGATGACCTGCTCGGCAGGGCCCTCCTCGACAATGCGGCCGCCATCCATAAAGACCACGCGGTCGGCAACATCGCGCGCAAACTGCATCGCGTGGGTCACGATTACCATCGTCATATTCTGCGCGGCAAGGTCTTTAATGACACGCAGCACCTCGGCCGTCAGCTCGGGATCGAGTGCCGAGGTCGGCTCGTCAAAGAACAGGATCTCCGGATCGAGCGCCAAGGCGCGGGCGATACTCACACGCTGTTGCTGGCCACCCGAAAGCTCACATGGCACCTTGTTCTCGTTGCCCGTAAGCCCCATCTGCGCGATCAACTCGCCCGCACGAGCTTCCGCCTGCTCGCGCGGGCGCTTAAGCACGCGGATCGGCGCGTCGATGATGTTTTTCATCACGGTATAGTGCGGGAACAGGTTGTAATTTTGGAACACCAGACCGAATCGCGAGCGCGCCTGCTTGGGCACATCGCCCTTCGCATAGACCGCGCCCGAACCCGCATCCGTCGCAACGGCAAGGTCACCAAACGAGAGCGAGCCTCCGTCGAGTGTCTCGAGCAGCGTGGCACACCGCAGCAGCGTGGACTTGCCGCCACCCGAAGGCCCGATAATCGCCACGACCTCGCCACGCTTCACCTCAAGCGAGATATCCTTGAGCACCTCATTGCCGCCAAACGCCTTACGTGCGTTTTCGATTTTCATCACTGAGTTAGTCATGATAATAGTCCAGCTTCTTTTCGGCGGCGCCCAGCAGCATCTCGACCACAAAGTTAAAGACCCAGTAAATCAGCGCCGCGATCGCAAACGGCACCATACTCACCTGCGAGGCGACCAGCGCCTTGGCCGTCGAGAACATCTCACCCACGCCAATGGCAAACGCCAGCGACGTGTCCTTGACCAGCGTGATAATCTCGTTGCCCATCGCCGGCAGAATACGCTTGGCGACCTGCGGCATCACGATATACAGAAACGTCTGCACGCGCGAATAGCCCAGCACCTCGGCGGCCTCGTATTGACCGCGCGGAATGGACTGCAAGCCCGAGCGATAGATCTCGGCAAAGTAACCGGCGTTGTCGATGATGACC
>CAJMJM010000158.1 GCA_905213725.1 Collinsella aerofaciens | reverse complement strand
CGGTGCTTATTTCCCAGTGATCACTCGGACCACTTCTTAGTGAACATCAACAGACGACCTCCTGCGGAAGGGCGTCACCAACTCGCAGGTGATATTCGAGCGGCTGCTCGGCCAGGGCTACGCCGGCGGCCTCACCACGGTGAAGACCTATATCGCCGCGCACCGGGACCTCGTGCCCGCGAAGAGGCGGCAGGCGGCCCCGCAGGGCTGCCGCGGCCAGCGCTTCAGGACGGCGCCCGGAGAGGCCTACCAGATGGACTGGGGCTTCGTCGCGGTCGAGCGCCCTGGCGGGGAGCGGGCGCGGATCGCCTGCTTCGCCATGGTCTGCCACCATTGCGGGGGCGCCCACGTCGAGTTCTTCCCGAACGCGCGCCAGGAGAACCTCCTCATCGGGATGCTGCACGCGTTCTCGGCGCCGGGCGTGCCCGCGACCGTGCTCACCGACAACATGAAGAGCGTGGTCGTCCGCCGCGATGCCGACGGCCGGCCCGTCTGGCAGGCCGACTACGCCGAGTTCATGGGCGTCGTCGGCTTCCGCACCAGGTTGTGCAGGCCGCGCCACCCCTATACGAAGGGCAAGGTGGAGAGGCTCGTCCGCTTCGTGAAGGGGAACTTCCTCGCGGGAAGGTCCTATACCGACCTTGACGCCCTCAACCGGGAGGCCGCCCTCTGGTGCGCCGAGCAGGGAGGCCGCTGGCGGCGCGCGGCGGCATGCGTCCCGATGCGCGAGCACGAGGCGGCGTGCTCGGCGAACACCAGGCCGCTCGAGGTCACGGCCGAGGTCGAGCGGTACCTGTGCCCGCGCCGGAAGATCTCCTTCGACGGCTTCGTGAGCTTCGAGGGGCACCGCTACGGCGTGCCCTACTGGTACGTCCGCCGCGAGTGCAGGGTGAACCGGGAGGGGCGCGTGGTGCACATATACAGCGACGACCTCTCCCGCGAGCTCGTCGCCCACGCCGTCGGCACCGGCGCCGACAGCTGGTGCGAGGGGCAGTGGGAGACATCGCCGGCGCAGCCCGAGGAGCTGCCGACCCAGCCGGTGGGGACCGTGGTCGAGCAAATCGCCCCGCCCAGGACGAAACCCGGTTTCGAGAGGTTCGACTTCGGGAGGGCCGAATGATGGCGGGCGCGGGGGCGAGCCCCTACGAGCTCGCGAGCGACGCCGCGTCGAGGCTCGGGATCGCCGTCGGGGCGGAGGAGCTCGCGACCCTCGCCTCGGACCTCGACCTCGGCGACGGGGAGATGGCCGCCGTGGCAGCCACCTTCTCCTACCTTGCGGAGAAGAGGAGGCTCGCCTCCATCGAGACGCTGCTGAGGCTGAGCAGGCTGCCCAGGCGCGAGCCCAAGACCTTCGAGGGCTTCGACTTCTCCAGGATCCAGGGCCGGGACGCGGCCGCGCTGGGCAAGCTCCCGTCGCTGGCCGACCTCTACGCGCACCGCAACGTCGCCTTCGTCGGGCCCGGCGGCATAGGGAAGACGCACCTCGCGCAGGCCTACGGGCGCGAGTGCTGCATGCGGGGGCTCAAGACCTACTACATAAAGGCGACCGAGCTCAGGGACAGGTTCCAGAAGGCCGTCCAGCGGGGAAACACCTCGCGGGTCGTCTCCTCGCTCGTCAAGCCGTCGTGCCTCATCGTTGACGAGGTGGGGAGATGCGTCTACGACAGGCCGTGCACCGACCTGTTCTTCGATGTCGTCGACAGGCGCTACGAGAAGGAGGGGCCGAACGCGATGGTCCTCACGAGCAACATCGCCCCGAGCGGGTGGGATGAGTTCTTCACGGGCGACGACACGCTCCTCTGCGCCCTCGACAGGCTGTTCGACAAGGCGTCGGTGTTCGTGATGCGGGGCCCGAGCTACCGCGGCAGGGAGCTTGACACCTACTCGGTGGAGGCCGTCCCCCAGGCGGTGAAGGTGAGGGGGATCCAGCCCGAGGGGATGTAGGAATGCGATAGGAAAGTCATAGATGCGGGCGTGTTGGCTAAAATGGGTCGGCCGGGATTGGTCAATCTCGGCCGACTATATTTGGCTAAATTATTCCGGCGCTAACACTTAAAAATTAAACGGGTTAAAGGACTAGCAAAAACCGATATATCATCTGCATTATGTATTACAAAATGATGCGCAAATACACACCACATTGAGATTAACCAAAAAAGCTCGACAATGGAATTACGTTCTTTTGCCATGGAGTTCTCCGGCTGGCTTAAGTTGACTCTATGCATCGATACAAGCCAATTGGCGTACAGTAGTGGTGAATTATAACGGCTGAGACGATTTAACAATCGGACCAAGGACCTCGTCACCGCTGTCCATCCAGATGACGATTTACAGCGAAACACCCCAGTCAAATTATGCTTCGGAAAGAATATTGCTCAGGCAGTTCGATAATGAAAGGACTTTTGACTCAAGAGCGAGCCCCCACCACCGGGACCACTCGAGCATAACGGTCCCTGGGCTCCGGCACTAGATTGACAACCACCCTGGGAGACTTAATGAGGAATAGCCGAAGGAACTGAATCAAACCATCGTATTGAGCTCATTCATGATTAGACCATTTCTCAAGTTCCTTTTCGAGTAGGGCAATCCTATGAGTAAGGTTTTTAATCGCCAAAACATGACGACTCACGGCAACGCTAAGAGACAGAGAGATTGCAAGCAACAGCACGATTGCACCCAAAAAAAGGAAATTGGCTGGGTTGACAAACCCAATAGCTGTTGAACAACTATAAATAATTTGAGGACATATATCACAAATCAAGGCCGCCATACACATCAAAATCCACAACAGAGAGTACTTAAGAAGCATCTTTCCGTTGGACACGAGCCGCAAAACATAGACGAGAAAGCCGCCGAAAAAGAGGGCCGCACCAATCCTCAAAATTAGATTCATTATTTATCTCCCCTATGAACCCAGCACACAAGAACAATGGCAAACGTGACCTTGATCATGTAGTAGACGGAAGAGAAGCCCCCGATGGACGAACGTCCGCCTTGGCGTTCATTCATCTTTACAGGCGCCTCCATAACGGGAAGACCAAGCTTCATAGCCAAAGCAATCGACTCTGGCTCCGGGTAGTCATCAGGATAACTCTTGCAGAACAGGTCGATAGCATCTTTATTGCATGCCCTAAAACCAGAAGTGGGATCGGTGACCACCTTACCCGTAAGCAGCTCGAGCAAAAATGAAAGCCACCTGATTCCAACGCGACGCATAAAAGTTGACTGAAAACCATCAGTCTCAACCAGAAATCGAGAGCCTATCGCCAGGCTCGCCCCACCCTCAATCAGCTTTACAAGCTCAGGAACATAAGAAGGATCATGCTGGCCATCGCCGTCAACCTGAATGTCAATATCATAGCCAAATCTCTGAGCATACTTATGGCCCGCTTGGACCGCTCCACCGATACCAAGGTTCTGTGGCAGGGCCAATATGTTGACACCATGCTCTCGACAAAGCTCAAGCGTTCCATCTTGTGACCCGTCGTTGATTACAACATAGTCATATCCCGCAGCTTTTATAGCCGCAACGGTATCGAGAATGCACTCCTGTTCGTTATAGGCAGGGATTATTACGAGAACACGCGGATATCCTTTTGAACATGTTGTTGCAGCAAGAGACAATCGAGATTCATCCATTCCAAAAAAGTTGGCTCTTAGCGACGCTTGAAGAAATTGCGACTCTTACAGCCCAACGCACAGTTTAACTCAAACATAAGTTTACAGTATCCTGACTAGCCATCGCGAAGTTACATCTCAAGCTTAAATATTTAGCTAGCATAACTGAGGC
>CAJMJM010000157.1 GCA_905213725.1 Collinsella aerofaciens | reverse complement strand
GAGGCGGTGCTGGTCGCTGCCGCGGGTCGCTCGGTGGTCGATGCTCTGACCGCGCGAGAGAAGGGCGCGGTTGGAGCGGGCGGCCCGGCGCGAGTGTCGCTCGGCGAAGTGTCCGAGATGATCGATGTTGTGCGCTTGGGTCTTTCGGCCGGTCTTTCGTTTGATGCGGCGCTTGAGATTTTCTGCGCCAACCGCCGGTCAGTGCTGGCTCTTCGCCTTGAGCGCGCCTGCATGGCGTGGCAGGTGGGCGTGGGCACGCGTGAGGACGAGTTGTTGGCCGCCGCGCGCGACCTGGACGTGCGAGCGCTCGAGACCTTTGCCATCACGGTGGGGCAGGCGCTCGCCCTGGGTGCCCCACTTGCCGAGACGCTGGCCGCTCAAAGTCGCGAGATCCGTGCGGCTCATCGTGCCGCGGTCGAGCGCGAGATCGAGCGTGCGCCCGTCAAGCTGCTGATTCCCACCGGCACGCTCATCTTGCCGGCGTTGCTTCTGTCCATATTGGGCCCGCTGCTGGGAGCAGGCGGGATGATGTAGGGAGGAATACATGAACACGATGACTGACGCTGCTGGCAAGGTCCAGGGCTGGGCGTTTTGCCGGGCGGCACATGTTCGTCAGCGCGCTAAGGAACTATTGCAGGAGGAGAGTGCACAGGGTACCACCGAGTATGCCATCTTGGTCGGCGTGCTCGTGGTGATCGCGATTATCGCCATCGTCGCATTTAAGGGCAAGGTCCAAGATCTATGGAACGCTATCAGCGAGGGCATCAACAGCCTGTAGAGGGCGAGCGCCCCATCGGGATGCTGCTGGTGTTTGCTTGCCTGACCGTGGCGATAGCGGCGGTGCTTTGGGGGCTTAACGCCGCGCGGCAGCAGCGTCCTGGGACCGCCTCCGATTTGGGCTCAGATTCGGCGGTGGCGTCTCAAAAAGATGAGATGCGAGATGCGGACGATTCGGATGTCGCTGTCACGGCGCAAACCTTTCTGCGGACGCTCGACAAGCGGGCTGGCACTGCGACGGATTCGCCTGAGGGCAACGCGATTGCGGTCCGGCTTGCATGGTCCGAGGACCGACCGATGACCGAAGCGGCGGCGGATATGCTGCGTTCCTATCGCGAGGTACCCACGGCGCAACTTGCTCTGAGCGGCTATCTCGACATCAAGGGAAACGTGTGGGGCGCCATCGTGCGTGACGGACGCGGCTGGGTCGATATGGTGACGGTTGCCGCGGATGCTGGTGATACTTCGTGTCGCCTGCGCGCCGTGCGCCTGGTTCCGCAAACAATAAGCTCAAAGGAGGGGTCGTGAAATGCATGGCGTTCTGCGTGAAGAGGTTGCCCAAGCGACTGTGGAATACGCCATCGTCACGGTGGCGCTGTTATCGATCGTGCTGGCGATTGCGGGGCTTTGGCGTGCTGGCACCGATGGGCGCTTGGCGGCGCTGGTCGAGCGGGCGGCGTCTCACGGCGTCACCTCGACATCGGTTGTCGACGCTGCTGCGGGTGCTAAGGACATCGCGCTGTATTGATATCGCGCGCGAGGACCGGGCACAGTCTACGGTCGAGGCCGCTTTTTTGCTGCCGACGTTTCTGACGCTCATCCTTCTCGCACTGCAACCGGTGTGTCTGCTCTATACGCGCGCGGTCATGGAGTCTGCCGCCGCCGAGACTGCGCGGCTCATGACCACGACGACGGAGGAGGACGACGATCTTAAGGAGTTCACCCGCCGCCGGCTTGCCGCAGTGCCCAACGTTTCGATCTTTCATGCCGGCGGGCCATTGTCGTGGGATATCGAGCTTGGCCGGGCCGGTGCGGGTGGCGTCTCGTCCGTGTCCGTTTCCGGCGAGGTCAAGCCGTTGCCTGTGATCGGTGCGTTTGCGCAGGCTATGGGTGACGCAGGCGAGGGCGGCTACGTTGAGCTCAAGGTCGATGTCTCGTATCAATCGCGTCCCGAATGGCTGGAGGGAGATTATGATTCGTGGATTGCTGCATGGGATTAAGCGTTTCTGGTCTAGACGCGTTTTGACGCGCCGTCCGAGCTGCCATCGCAAGCGAGGCGGCTTTATGGGTCGAGCCGGTATCGACCTGTTTATCGAAGACGGTGCCTACACCACGCTCTCCTCTGCGGTGGTCATCTTGGTGGTGCTCACGCTGCTGTTTTCGTCGACCGCGGCGATATGGAGCATGTCGCGTGCCGGGGACACCCAGGTGGCGGCCGATAGCGGCGCGCTGGCGGGTGCCAACGTAGTGTCGTCCTATCACACGGCTGCCACGGTGGTTGATGCGAGCATCTTGAGTCTGGGGCTGGCGGGGTTTGCCACGATCGGGACGGGCCTGGTCGCCATCATCATCCCGGGTGCCGAGCCGGTTGCCGGCAATATGGTCGACACCGGAATCGAGATCATTAAAACGCGCAACAAGTTTGCCAAAAGCGCATCGGAAGGCTTACAGAAAATCGAGACGGCTCTGCCGTATCTGATCGCTGCGCGTGCCACGCAGGCGGTGTCGGCGCAGGATACCGATAGTGTGACCTATACCGGTACGGCGCTTGCCGTGCCCAGGACATCCGAGTCTGACTTCGCTGCGCTCAAAGGATCAGAGATCTCGACCGATACCATTAAAGACACATCAGATGATTTAGAGTGTGCGGCCGAGGAGCTGCGGAAGGCTTCTGAGGACACGGCGAAGGCTAAAGAGCGTGCTTGGCTGGCGGATTGTGGTGGGTCTGACAAGAGCTCGGTCGGCAGCTGTTCTTGCATGTGGGAGCGTGCGAAAAGCCTAACGGATCTCTCCGGTGTTCAAAATCCGCATTACTCATCGAGCGTTACGTGGGAGCCCCAAGTTGCCCTTGATCGTGCGAAGGACTACTACCATTGGCGTCTGACAAATGAGAAGCCCCACGGCTCGAGTGTCGAGATGAAGGCAGAGTCTGCGGCGCGTAAGGCGTTTTATGCCTATGCGAGCGCGGAGGTCGATCGGGCACATATAACCGAGAACGGAGACAGGGTTTCCTCCTATATTCCGCTGCTGCCGCGCAACTCTGATGAGGTTCGGGCGACGGAACTCTATACCGATGCGGTGTGGCCGACGAGCGTGAACGATGACAAGGCGTATCTGCATTACGGGACGACCTGCCCTAACTATAAGAAAGGGACGCCGAGCGGATTTGCTTCGGTTGCCGATTACGATGGACAGGATAAATGCAGCAAATGCCATTTTGGCGTTTCGTCGCTTGGTGCTGTTACGGCGCCTTCAACCTCTATCGAAAACGGCTTCGAGTATCACTTTGACAAGTTTAAAGACGCCCTGGAAGGCTACGTCAAATGCCGCAACAAAGAGCTTGAGCTCATGCGTCAGACCGAGGACGAGGCCGACCGTGCAGGCAATGCGTTTGACCAGGCCATCAAAGCGCTTTCGGGCGAGCGTCCACGTATCGCTCCGCCCGGTCGCAACGGCGTGGTTGCCTTTGCGGTTTCGGGTGCCATCTCGAGCCCCGATGAGCTCAACTCTTCGTTTAACACGGCAGTTAGGCTTGGCGATCGCGGTGCCATCTCTGCCGCGGTACTGGCGCCCGATGAAGCGACGGCGCAAAACAACGTGCTTTCGCGATTTTTCTCGACATTGAAGGAACGCTCGGGTGGCGTTGCCGGCGTACTCGATGGCGTCATGGATGTTTGGGGGCGGCTGCTTGTGGGATACGGAGACATCCAAGGTTCGGCCGACGAACTTATGGACGAGATGATTAAGGGCCTAGGAGGGGGCAACGGCGCGTTGGGCTCCATTGCGTCGTGGCTTGGCGATACCGTTTCGGCGTCCGT
>CAJMJM010000156.1 GCA_905213725.1 Collinsella aerofaciens | reverse complement strand
CTCCGAGTGGCACGGCACCATCCACTGTGCCCACGGCCTTATGCCCATCCCGGTGCCCGCCGTCGTCAACCTATGCCAGGCAGGCAATATCGCCCTCACGCCCGCACCGGTCGCCGGCGAGCTCGTGACGCCCACGGGCGCCGCCATCGTCGCCGCACTGCGCACGTCCGAGCACCTACCGGCCCGCTACCGCATCGAGGCCGTCGGCTACGGCGCCGGTAAGCGCCCCTACGAGGGTTGCTCCGGCACGCTCCGTTGTCTGCTCGTTCACGTGGATGCATAGCCATGGATGCCCGCAAAGAAAAAAGCCGCGCTGCCATCGTTGCGGCGTTCTCCGAGCTGCTACGCGAAGTGGACTACGGCAAGATTACCGTCGGCGACATCATCGCGCGCGCTCACGTAGGCCGCGCGACATTCTACGGCCTCTTTAAGAGCAAAGACGACCTACTGTCCGAGCTCGTGAGCGACATCTGTACCCACGCCCTCGACGACGATAGCACACCGCTCGACGACCCACTCGTGCAGGTCGAGCATATCCTCAACAACCTCTGGGAGCGCCGCCAGGGCGTTCGAGCCCTCGTAGCCGGCGCCGGCTCCCGCGTCTTCGCCGACTGCTTACGCAAGACCATCATGTCACGAGCAGCCGAAACCGTCCCCGCCGACTCCACAGGCCCCGCTGGCACCATGGACCGCAGTTTCTTACTACACCACATAGCCTCAAGCTTCGTAGGAATGGTCCAATGGTGGGCCTGGCACAACTTCGAAGCCCCAAAAGAGGACGTAGCCAAAGACTACCTCTCAGCCATCAAGCCCCTCTTCAACTAAGTAAGAAGCTCATCCCAAAGCATCGCCCCAACCCAGGCCGCCACGCACCCCAAAGTGTCACTCGCACCTCAAAGCGCCTAACAACAAAGTGCCCACCACATCCAAATTCAGATATATATGTTGGTTGCTTGTTCGAACACAACTGGATTCCCGCAGGGTCCGGCATAGGTTAACTTTTCGCCGCACTCCGCAGGACGCAAGCAGCTCCCGCTGCATGATGTGCGCAGCGAGAGCTTCTTGCATGTCCGAGGACGCGGCGAAAAGTTAACCTATGCCGGACCCGGGCGTTATATCAATTGTCTTGGACTAGAACATGCCCAAGAAACCATGCACAAACAGTGCGGCCAGAGCGGCACCGATAAACGGTGCGATGCCAGGAACAAGCAGGCCGTACTTCCAGTTGTTGTCAGCCTTGTTCTTAATCGGCAGCACCTGATAGGCCATGCGAGGACCAAGGTCACGAGCCTGGTTCATGGCGAAGCCGGTGATGCCGCCCATGCCCATGCCAACAGCCCAAACGATCAGACCGACGCAGATAGCGAGCATCAAAACGTTCTCGCCGGCACGGCTAGCGGTAGCCAGGATGGCGCTGATGAACACAAAGGTGCAGATAGCCTCGCAGAAGAAGTTGCGGGCATAGTTGGTGCCCTCGGTGGTGGGGTTGGTCGAGAAGATGTTGCGCTGGGCAATAGGGTCGACGACGCCGTCGGAAGCCTTGAACTCATCGGCATACATCAACCACGCGATCACGGCGCCCACAAAGCCGCCGAGCATATCGGCAATCATGAAGGGGATGCAGCTGCTCCACGGCACCAGGCCTACGATGCACTGGGCAAGCACCATAGCCGGGTTCATGCACACGGCGCCGCCAAAGACAAACAGGCCGACCGAGATGCCAAAAGACCAGGTGGTGATGGCAAACATGTGGCCGGAGCCCTGATACTTGGTGCCCTTAAGCACGGTATCGCAGTGCACGCCCACGCCAAAGATGATCATGAGGGCCGTTGCGCCGAATTCGCAGAGGAGTTTGGTAAGCATAAAACCTTATCTTTCTTGTCGGTTATAAACGATTCGTTTAGGCCGCGTACTAGTGCTGTGCGACGACAACGCCCAGGCCATCGGGAATGACGGCCACCTTGGCATCGGCACCCTTCATCTCAAAGGCGAGCTTGAGCGCCTCATCGAGGGTGTTGACCGGCGTCATGTGCATATCCTTGATCATCTGGTGATCGCACAGGTCGGTGACCATGATCACAGGGTGATGCGCCAGGATGCGGGCAAAGATCTGGCTCGTCCACTGGTCGGGCAGGGTCTCGTCCTTAGGACGGTCGATGCAGGCACGCTCAAACTCCGCCGGATCGTTGTCGGCGATGTTGTGATAGAAGCCCTCGCCACCGTGACCGTCGGCACAGCCGGCGACGTCGATGATCACGCCGCCCTCGGGAAGCGTAGCCTCGGCAGAGCACATGCCCTTCACGGCCTGATAGATGTTCTGGTCGAGCGGGTAGCCGCCGTTGGTGGTGATGGCAATCTCGCACTCGACGGGCTCAACACCGGCAAGGCTCTTCACGAACTCGCAGCCAGCCTCGTGCGCCTTGTGGATGTCGCCGGCAAAGGAGCCGATGACCTCGTGCTTGCCGTTGAGCACCACGTTGAGCACAAAGGCAAGGTGAGCCATCTCGGCAGCGGCAAACATGTCCTCGCTCACGTGGTTGTGGCACAGGTTGCCGGCACGCGAATGGGAATCGTTCACAAACTGACCATTGTGGTTGTACATGATGGTCTTGTAGCTGGCGATGCCAGGCAGGACGGACTTGCGGCTACCAGAGAAACCGGCAAAGAAGTGCGGCTCAATAAAGCCCTCGGCAAGCAGCAGATCGCAATCGGCAGCAATCTTGTTGATGATGCACTCGCCACCAGAAGGCAGGGTGCCGATCTTTTTCATCATGCTGTCGTCAGTCGCGACGTGCATAACGATTTCCTCGTTGGCAACGATCTCCTCGCCGTACTTGTTGACGAGCTCCTCGTGCGTCGACGGACGATGCATACCCGTAGCAACCAAAATACGCACGCGAGCCTCGGGCGCAGCGGAATGGATGTGATGCAGCAGAATAGGCATCGTCACACGCGAGGGAACGGGGCGCGTATGATCGGAGCTAATAATGACGATATCCTTCTTGCCAGCACAAAGCTCCTCGAGCGAAGGCGAACCATAAGGGTTGGCAAGCGACTCCTCTACCAGCTCTTCCTGCGATTTTGTAGTCTTAAACTCGTTTTGATGACCTTCCATCACACCCGCGAAGTTCTTATCCTCGAGCTCCAGATGCAACGTCTTGTGGTCAAACGGCAGTTCACATTCAAACAATGACGAGCGCCCTCCTCCTTTCATCTAACACACTAGATAAACCGTTGGAAGGATACGCCGCTCACCGAAAAACACCACCGTCCACCGACTCATTAACACAACGTTCATATTTGACCCACAACAAAACGGCCACGATCCCAAACGGGACCGCAGCCGCCTGTCAAAGACACTATAGACAGGATGATTTACGCAGCGCCGAGGCAAACATCTAGTCCGAGACGTACGCACGTAAGCCATTTTGCATAAATCCGTTAATTAATTGCATAAGATGGCGCATGGATTTCTGGCCATAACTGGGTAGTACCCTCCGGAGCGTGCATTTTTGCGAGTATTCAGCATCGCGGGATAAGATTTTGGTGCCAAAAATCTTTCAAAAGGTAGATAGTCCTCATGACTCGACCCATCTGGATAGCATGCGGCGAGAAACCAGCCATATATGATCGTCGCCAAAGCCCAATCGTCGTGCAAAAGCATCAACAAAGGCAGCGAAAGCCGGCTATGGCCTTATGCATCAATCTTTGGCTGCTGAAAACTCCGTTTTTTGCACGTCGCCCCAAGCACCACCCTCACCCAGCGGCTGATCCGCCGAAGACCGGACATCGCAGGGCCCGCCATTAGTTTACTTTTAGGCACACTCCGCAGGACGCAAGAAGCCCTCGCCGCAC
>CAJMJM010000155.1 GCA_905213725.1 Collinsella aerofaciens | reverse complement strand
GGGCGCCCCAGACTGCGGCCGCGTCCGTCAAGCTTCTTCTCGTCTGCTTCGACGGCATCCCAGATGGGCTGGCAATCGTCCAGACCGGCCTTGTTGTCGGAATGCACGTTGACGAGTACCTGCGGGTACTTCTTCATGATACCGGCAAGATCGGTGAGGGTGCGACCGGTGCGCTTGAGCACGGCCAGCAGTTGCAGAGCCGTCACCAGGCCGTCGCCGGTGGTATTGTGCTCCAGGAAGATGATGTGGCCGGACTGTTCGCCGCCGATGACGGCGCCGTCCGCGAGCATGCGCTCCAGAACGTAGCGGTCGCCCACGGCGGTCTGGACCATCTCGAAGCCCTGCTCCTTCATAGCGATGGAGAAGCCCAGGTTGCACATGACGGTCGAGACGATCTCGGAGTTGGCGAGCTTGCCGCGAGCGGCGAGGTCAGAACCGCAGATAGCCAGGATGTAGTCACCATCGATCTCATTGCCCTCGCTGTCCACGAACAGTACGCGGTCGGCGTCGCCGTCGTGGGCCAGACCGATGTCAGCATGGGTGCGCAGCACGAGCTCGCGCAGGGGCTCGAGGTGCGTAGAGCCGCACTCAACGTTAATGTCAGTGCCGCAGTAATCGGTGTTGATTGCGTGCACCGTGGCACCCAGGCGCTGCAGCGCGGCGGGCGTGGTCTGGCAAGAAGCACCGTGACCGCAGTCGACGGCAACGACCAGGCCATCGAGCCTAAGACCATCAAGCGTATCGATGGCGTGATCGACGTATGCCTTGCGAGCGTCCTTCATCTTGATGATGTGGCCCACGCCGGCACCGGTCGGCAGCGTGTCGGCAGCCATGGCTTCCTCGGACATGACCCAGGCGCTGATCTCTTCCTCGACAGCATCGGGAAGCTTCATACCCTTGCGGCTAAAGAACTTGATGCCGTTGAACTCCGGCGGATTGTGCGAAGCGGAGATGACAATACCGCCATCGAGCTCGTTTTGGACGGTGAGCAGCGCCACGGCGGGCGTGGGGATAACGCCGCAGCAATGCGGACGGCCGCCCTCGGCCATAATGCCGGCAGTCAGAGCGCTCTCGAGCATGGTGCCCGAAAGACGCGTGTCGCGGCCGATGCAGATATCCGGACCAAGAAACTTGGTCGCCGCGCGACCCAGACGAAACGCGAGGTCGCACGAAAGATCGGCGTTGGCGACGCCACGGACGCCGTCGGTACCGAAGATGTTCTGGGGCATAGGATCGCTCCTTCCCTAGCAGGCGATATGCAACCGCCCACCCTAGTCGAAAAAGAAAAGCGGGACCCGCCGAGGAATCGGCAGGCCCCGCTTGTACATTGTATCTCGAAAGGAGATAAAACCTTAGCGCTTGGAGAACTGGGGAGCGCGGCGGGCCTTCTTGAGGCCGTACTTCTTGCGCTCGACCACGCGAGCATCGCGCGTAAGGAAACCGGCCTTCTTGAGGTCAGCACGGTAGTCGCCAGCGTTCAGAAGAGCGCGAGCGATGCCCAGGCGCAGAGCGCCGGACTGACCGGAGATGCCGCCGCCATCGCACAGAGCGATAACGTCGAACTGACCGGCGGTGTCGGTCACCTTGAAGGGAGCAAGGGCGTTCTCAACGAGCTGATGACGGCCGAAATACTGCTCGGCGTCACGCTTGTTGATGGTCACCTTGCCGGTGCCGGGGACGAGACGGACGCGGGCGACGGCGTTCTTACGACGGCCGGTACCCTGGTAGACTACGTTGTTCTCAGCCATCTTTAAGCCTCCAGCTCTATCTTCGTGGGGTTCTGGGCAGCATGCGGATGCTCGGCACCAGCGTAGACCTTAAGCTTGGTCATCTGGGCACGGCCGAGGGTGGTCTTGGGCAGCATACCGCGAACGGCGCGCTCGATGACCTTCTCCGGGTGCTTCTCCATAGCCTGGCGGAAGCTCTCAGCCTTGAGGCCGCCGTTGTAGCCGCTGTGGCGATAATAGGTCTTCGTGTCGGCCTTGTTACCGGTAAGCTGGACCTTATCGGCGTTGATGACGACAACGAAGTCGCCGCAGTCGCTGTTGGGCGTGAACTGGGGCTTATTCTTACCGCGCAGGATCATTGCGATCTGGGTGGCAAGACGGCCCAGGACAGCACCATCGGCGTCGACGAGAACCCAGTTGCGCTGGACCTCGCCCTGCTTGGCGTAGTGAGTCGATTTCGAAATCACTTAGACTCCTCCATGTACAGTACGTGTTGTTACAGAGATTCACGGGGCTCTGCAAGTAACCCGTCCATATTACCCCGCTCGCCGTACGAGTCAACAGGTATTTTGGCTCCGACCAGAGTTTCTGCACATGTCATCCACGAGCCGTGATTTTTCCAGCTCTTTAGCTGTTGTCATTTTTTGAGGGTTCGCCGTCGCTAGCGTTCAACGAACTCTTGGATTTCCGCGAGCAGGCGCTTTGCCTCCTGACGGCCCTGGATATACAGGTCCAGAAGCTTTGCCGGATCGTGCTCAACGTGGCCGACCTCGACCGGCTTTTGCGGAGCGACGACCAGCGCACGGCCCTCGCGCTCATACTTCCACAGGTGCATGCGCTGCATGTTGTAACGGTCGTGGCGCGTCTCGATAGCCTCAAGCAGATAGGGGTAGTCGGCATAGCGGGCGCGCGCGGCGGGCATAAACTCGTAGGGCTTTTTCTCGTACGAGCGGTCCTGCGTAACGATGACGACCGCGCGATCGAAGCCCGCCTCCTCCAGCACGTGCTCGATAGGGACCGAATCGGCTACGCCGCCGTCGACGTATTTGTGCCCATCGATCTCGACCGGCGGCGTCACCAGCGGCAGCGACGTCGATGCGCGCACGGCGTCGAGGTCAAGTACGGCGCTTTTGACCGGCAGGTACGTGGCAGTTCCAAAGAGCATGTCCGTCGCGACGGCGTACATCTCGATGGGGCTCGCGTCGAACGTCTCGTTGTCAAAGGGATCCAGGCGATCCTGGACATCGTTGAAGATAAAGTCGTAACCCACGATGGAACCCGTGGACGCAAACGATGCGGCGCCCATGAAGCGATTGTCATTGCAGAAAGCCAGGTTGATGCGGTTGGCACGGCCGATCTGGTGCGACTTGTAGTTCACGCCGTTGAGGGCGCCGGCCGATACACCGTAGACAGCCGGAATCTCGACGCCAGCCTCCATGAGAACGTCGAGCACGCCTGCGGTAAATTGCCCGCGAAAGCTACCGCCCTCCAGGACGAGCGCGACCTTGCCGGCGTTCTTTGCCTTATCTTCTGCAGTCATGTTGACCTCCTGCGATTGCGTTTTGGCTTTCTTCTACCCAGTTTTGGGATGGCGAGAGCGCAGGTTTTGGAGTTGAGGAGGGCGTGGCGGTCGGCGGGAAAGCGTGTCCCGTTCTCAGAGCAAATTCCGGGTCGCATTTTCCGCTGAGCCCGCCATCAGGAAAATGAATCCCATTTCGAGCTTAGATTCCGGGATGCGGTTTCCGCTTGATGCGCCATCCGGAAACTACGTCCCAGTCTGAGCGCGGATTCCGGGACGTGCTTTCCGCCTGGGCTGCCATCGGGAAAGCGTGTCCCGGTCTGCGTTGCCAAGGCGTTTTCTTTACGCCCGCGCCCTGCTCAGAGTTCGATTCTCCGCGGTTTGGGGCTTGCGTTGGTGCGGGGCATGGGCAGCCGGAGCTTAATCGGCATCGCATCTATATCTGGTCGCGACTTTGCGCGGAGAATCCGCGTATTTGCTTCGCAAATCCGCACCGGCTTCGGCCGCCTGCCGGCGCCCTCGCCCGCTCGCAAAAAACGCTTCGCGTTTGCTTAACGCTAGCGCCCTGCATAGAGTTCGATTCAACGCGGTGGAGACAAGAAAAAAAAAGGCAGGTGGTGACGCAT
>CAJMJM010000154.1 GCA_905213725.1 Collinsella aerofaciens | reverse complement strand
ATCGTCGGTCACGGGCAAGCCCGCGAGCAGGCGCCGCGCCGCCAGCACCATACGCAGCCAAATGGATGGCGCCTTAAGCCCGCGGATATCGAGCGCCTCGAGTATCTGCGCCATCTTGTCATCGCGCTCGTCGGGTTTAGCAAACGAGCCGTCGAACAGCTCCACCAGCATATGGTCGGCCTGTATGAGAATCCCCGCGATGTCGAGCTCGCAATCATAGGCTTTGCGCGCCTTGAGCTTCGCGAGAACATTGCCGTCTTTCGCTCGCTCGGTTAGGTGGCGCTTGACCTCGATATGCGCGGACAGCATGTCGAGCACCTCGCAGGATGTCTGTTCTTGCACAACAGGGTTGGCGGGAAGCCCCAGGTCATTGTCGCCGTAAAAGGCGATAGTGAGCGCCTGTGCTATTTTCCAGGTAGCGGGGTCGAGCTCGCGCGCCGCCTGATCGCCCGCACGTTCGATAACGGACGCCATATACCTTGCGAGCTTTGTATTGCACACGCTGACAGCCGCCAGATACACGCCGAGCGCCTCGGCGGGTGCCGGCTCTTGCTCCTGCTTTTCCGCATTGACCATCGCCGTCGCCGCGCGGCAAATGTCCCCTCCGTGCCCGGTCAGGGCAAGATCGGCCCCATACTGCCCGGCAAGTTCCAACACCACATGGCGGTCCAAGAACGCATCGGCCAGGTCCATAGCCAAATCGCATCGGCCCGCCTTAATCAAAATGCGAGCAGCCCGCGATACAAGTTCGGGACGGATCTCGGCAACGAGCTTTCGCAGCCTCAGGCGCGCGTTGTCCTTAGCGCCCAAACACCTAAAGGTGCGATCAGACGGATCCACGCCAAAAAACGGATAATCGCGCACAAAGATGGACTGGTCGATCATCGAAAGCCTTACACCGCACGCCTCTAGCTCCGCAATGCGACCCTCGCCCATCAGCACCATCAAGCAGGCAACGGTAAACAACAGGTTGTTCTCGAGCGATGCGAGATCTGCCAGCGCCGCACCGTACACGTTGACGATTTCGTTCTCGAGCAACCCGGCAACATCGCCCTGTCCATACATTCCCGTCTGCAGGGCAGATACCAGCTCTGGCACACCCTGCGTGAGCCGATAAAAATCGAGCGATGTACTGATCGAAAACGCCGTAGCCCATGACGAATACTCATAGGCGTGCACCTTGAGCATCTGCGCATTGACTTTTACAGAATCGCCCAACCCGTGGATAAGCAATCGGGTGGAGGGGCGGCAAGTAATAAAGACCCCCGTCCCCGTAGCACGTAAGCTGCGGATTCGATCGATGAGGTCCTCTGTTTCGCGCTGCTCGAGATTGGGCACGTTGTCGATCGCAACGAGCGAATGCGGTTTGTCCTTAAGCTCATCGGCGACAACCTCGAGCTGCATAAAGAGCTCGCGTCCAATCGCGCGGTCGGCCTCGATTATCCGAACCGGCCCTCGCGTGGGATCCGATTTAACTTCCTGCACGTATTGCAGCAATACCGACGTCTTACCAAACCCGTCGGGCGCGTAAAGCAGAACGATTCCTGCCTTGCGCCCTTTAACGATGAGCTCGTTCATCAAGCGATCGCGCCGCACCATATAGCCGCCGCCCGGCGGCAGCAACTCGAGGTCGTCCGTATTGCCCAGATCGTTTACCATGCCTGCTCCTCAACTCGACCATATGGACACCGTAGCTGCAGGACCATATGAGCCACCCCGTGAATAGCGCGACTTAGAGTTTTTGGTTGTCTGCCGGTACGTGTTTGGCAAGTTTTTGTACAGCGAGGCCCGATGGTAATTTATCCCCCGACCAATAGGTCTTTGCGCAGGTCAATGCGCTTGCCAGCATGTCCCATCCAATTTGCAGTGTAGCGCAGTCGTCTGTTTTTATTTGAGTTGCGCAACTCGCCTATTCCTCGCTACCGCTTGCGACTCTATAGTGGCAAATGTGCATAGAATCTGGTACGGAATGAATCTCATGATTTAGAGCCCACTCGCCAAGCATGTGGCAAGGTTTCCGTCATGCACACATTACGGCCCGCATCCACTAAAAAGGCCCCCGCAAAGCGAGGGCCTTTTGGAAAGCTATGTAAGATCGCTTGGTCGCGTTACTCGCAGAGCGAAAGAGCGGCCTCGTCAGCAACGACGACGCAATTGGTGTGGAGCTGCAGGATCGAAGCGGGGCACTCGGGCGTAACCGGGCCATAGCACATATCGTGCACAGCCTGAGCCTTGGCCTCACCGTTGGCGACAACCAGGATCATGCGGGCATACATGATGGTCTGGGTGCCCATGGTGTAAGCCTGACGGGGCACATCATCGATGCTGTCGAACAGGCGGCTGTTGGCCTGAATGGTGCTCTCGGTCAGATCGACGCAGTGCGTACCCTTGGAGAAGTGGTCATCGGGCTCGTTGAAGCCAATATGACCGTTATTACCAATGCCGAGCAGCTGCAGATCCGGGTAACCGGCGGCAGCGACGATCTTGTCGTACTCGGAGCAGGCAGCAGCGGCATCGGGGTTGGAGCCATCGGGCACGTGCGTGTTGTTCAGATCGATATTGATGTGATCGAAGAAGTTCTCGCGCATAAAGTAGTGATAACTCTGGGGATCGTCGTGCGAAAGACCACGATACTCGTCCAGGTTATAGGTGCTGACCTCGGCAAAGTCAATGTCGCCCTTCTCGTACCAAGCAGCGAGCTGTTTGTAAGCGCCAATCGGGGTGGAGCCGGTGGCAAGACCCAACACGCAATCGGGCTTGAGGATAACCTGAGCCGAGATGATATTAGCGGCCTTGCGGCTCATATCCTCGTAGTCTTTAGCTTTAATGATCTTCATTACGCGTCCTTTCTCGTACAAGAGAGGCAAGGCTCCCTTACAAGCACTTGCCCGCGGCCCGCGTCGGCCGCAACCAACGTGTGCGGCCACCAGGGCGAGGTCGCGTAATGTATGTGTCTCGTGTCTAGCCGCGTCGAGGCCCCTGCCCGTCCACGGTGACCCGAAGCTGTTTAGCCTCGGACGTTTCCCATCTTGCCACGGAGGGCGTCCTCTTTCAAGGGCGCCCTCCGTAAACGTGTTTGAATTGTAGGCTAATGGCCACGTGCACTTGCTAGCGCTCGCGAGCAACGATGAGCTGGTCCATCTCTTCGACATGCACGCCAACGGAGCCCTTGATACTCGAGAACTCAACGGAGTTGCACACCAAGATGGGAACCGTCACATCGTAGCCCTCGGCAGCAATTGCCTCGCGATCGAACTCAATGAGTACATCGCCCTTATGGACGATGTCACCCACTTGCGCATGTACGGTAAAGTGCTTGCCCTCGAGCTGAACAGTGTCCAAACCAACGTGGATGAGCACGTCCAAGCCATCGACCGTGTTAAGCGCAACAGCGTGTCCCGTGGGAAAAATGGCCTCGACCTTGGCATCAGCCGGTGCAATCACACGCGTTCCGGTGGGCCGAATCGCCACGCCCTGGCCCAAAAGGCCGGTAGCAAACGTCTGATCGTTTACCTCGGAGAGCGGAATGACGTCACCCGAGATGGGAGCATCCAACGTAAGGACTCGACCACGCATACCAAAAGACCTTAGGACTTTAGTGAACATGCTCCCCCTCGGACATACCGATCAACCAAAATAACCTTAACAGTTTACCACTTGGCACCCGTTTTTGACCATTAGGGAAGTTCGCGCTTGACAACCTCGACGATGTCGTCGACAACGCGCTGGGTCAGCTCGTGCGTCTCGGCCTCGGCCATCACGCGGACCAGCGGCTCGGTGCCGCTCGGGCGCACCAGAATGCGGCCGCGGCCGTCAAGCTCCTTCTCGGCAGCAGCGACAGCATCCCAGAAGGGCTGGCAATCAACCAAACCGGCCAAGAAGTCGAAAAACAAGAAGACGAGAACATGC
>CAJMJM010000153.1 GCA_905213725.1 Collinsella aerofaciens | reverse complement strand
ATTGAACTTACCCTCGTTGCAGTTCTTCTTGGACTTCTCGACGACGAAGCCGGTGAGGATCTTGACGATGACGTCGAGCGGGATGCCGAGCATGCCGACCGGCAGGCCGATGGCGAGGCCCGTGTCCGCGCCCAGGGTCACGCCGTAGGCGGTGGCGATGATGGCCATCGTGCCGTAGTCGGGAATCGACGAGCCGCCGAAGCCCGCGACGCCGAGCTGCATGAGCTGGATGGAGCCGCCGATGACGAGGCCGGTCTGCCAGTCGCCCATGACGACGCCGGTGATAAGGCCCCAGAAGACGGCATAGTTGACGAAGATCATCGGGATGCCGTAGTAGTCCACGTGCTTGATGAAGGCCAGCAGGGTCAAAAGGACGACCTGCAGGATAGTGAAGTTGACCATGATCCCTCCTTAGATGAGGTCGGCGACGGAGACGGGCTTGTCGGCGGGCACGAACTGTGCCGTCACCTTGACGCCGCGGGCGATGAGCGCCTTGTAGCTCTGGACGTTCTCGGCGGAGGCATAGGCGCGCTGGGTGAGCTGGACGCCGCCCTCCTTGACGAGCGAGCCGCCGACGATCAGCGACGGGAGCTCGATGCCCGACTCGACCAGGTGAAGGATCGTCTCGGGCTCCTTGGCGATGACAAAGACCTTCTCGCGGTCGTACTTGCCCGCCGCGAAGTTCTTGAGCGCGGTCTGCTCGGAGATGATCGAGACGGCCATGCCCGCGGGGCGCGCCATCCTCATAGTGGACTTCAGGACCTCGTCGCCGGCGACCTTGTCGTCGATGACCATGACTCGGGTCGCGCCCGACACCGGGGCCCACTGCGTCACGATGATGCCGTGAAGCAGGCGATTGTCGATTCGTGCCATAACAACACTCATGTTTGCTCCTATCAAATGAAGTTTTACGTTCGGTACTACCTCGGCGCTATCCGGATTCGCGCCGGGCAAGGGGTTATCGGATTATTGAGGACGCGCGGTCAGCTTGCGGCGGCGCGGGGAAGGTCACTCGTCGAGCAGGAGGTCCGAGGAGCCGAGGCGCTCTTCTCGCGCCGGGGCGGCGCTCACGCTTATGTAATCGAAGACATATGCGATCTCGCTTACGGGAACCTCTACGCGATAGCGCGTCGAGATACTCGAGAAGCTCTGCCTGAAGGACTCGATGAAATCGGCACGCTCCTCCTCGAAGCGGTCCTGGCCAACGTAGGTCTCAATGGGGTTTCTGGTAACAAGGCGCTCGACGAGACAGCAGAGGTGGACGTAGAGCCCAATGATGGCGTTGCTGCCGATCTTCTCGCCTGTCCTGCGCTGAAGCTCGTGCACGGCGCTCTCGATCTCGTGGAATAGCCGCTCCGGGTCGAGGATGGTGATGGAGCGGATGACGTTCTGCAGCGTCATGTTCGAGAGCAGCTTCTCGTGGAAAGAAGAGAGCTCGGAAGCGTCAAGCCACCTGCCGAACACGGCATCAACCTTAGAGGCGGACGCCGTCGACATGATGTCCTCGAGGGCGACGAAGGGGACGGAGGCGACCCCGGGGTCTCCCGTGCCGATGACGGCGCAGACGCGGTGCTCGGAGAAAACGGCGTCATTCGACCCGTTCGCGACGAGCTGCTTGAAGGGCCTCGTGAGCAGGCGCGCGCCTATGGTGCGCGGGAGGCTCTGCGAGACGAGCTGGCGTATCCTCTCCGCGGCGTCGACCCCGGACTCGGAGCAGAAGACGATGGCGTCCTCACGGTTAACGCGCTCGATCACCTTGCAGTGCGTCACGCACGCGGCGGTCGCATCGCCAAGAACCTCGGCGATGGACTTGCCGCCGAGCAGCCCGACCCCGATCTCGAGCGCAAGACCGGTAGAGACGTTGTTCACCACGCCGATAGTGGAGTCGGTAACGTTCTCGAGGGCCTTATAGGCCTCCTCCAAGGAGCCCATGTCGACGAGGAACACGACCCCGGTGCAGTAGGAATGGCGGTCGACGAGGCGCTGGAGCGGACCGACGATGTCCTTCAGCTGCTGGTCGTAGGGCATGTCGACCGCCTCGTACACATGCATGCCGAGCATACGGTTCGCCGCGTCGGCGATGCTCGTCGCCGTTGAGTAGCCGTGGGACAAGATGACGCAGAGCGTTCGAAGGGCCTTCGCGTCGCGAGACTCCGATGCGACGCACAGCGTCAGAAGCGTCTTCGTGAAGTGATCGAGCGAGATTCCCAGCGCCCCTTCCACGTCTGCGGCGACCTGATCGGAGACGCTCGAGGCAAACGGTAATTCGGAGGTCACGGCACCGAGGAGATGGGAGATTTGCTCCGCACAGGCAGACTTTCGCTTAGCCAGGCCGATGCCCGGCCACAACTGCAGGCAAATCTCCTGGGCCAGTAGAAAAGCGACCTTCCTCGAAAGCTCGATGCCATAAGAAGAGCCTGCGTCGGCAAGGACCGCGCCCACGATGCGCTCGAAGGCGCGCGACCTCGAGGAGGTAACGCCGCGGCCGAAGATCAAGTGATCCTCAACGCCGCGCACAGCGGAGACAGCTTGCGAGACGAGCTCGGAGACAGAGAGCTCCCCGGCGCAGAATCGCTCATCGAGAGAGCACAAGGCATCGAGCGCCTGCTCGACCGGCCCTGTGCTCTCGGCGGCATCCAGGGACGCGTCGATCAGAACGCCATCATCGGGCTGTTGATCGATCTGCGCGGAGGAGAGGAGCCCGCTGGGAAGAAGATACGGGCGAACGACGACGTAGTCGCCCTCGCGATTGAGGAACGCTTTGGCGCAGCAGTTCGTCACGCAGGCGCGCAAGCCGGCGATGTTATCGGAAAAGTCCGCGTTCACGAGGCAACGGTATGCGCCGCGGCTGATCTTCACATCAGAACCGATTCGGCACCCCTCGCTGCGCAGGAAGCTCAAGATGAGATCCTCGCGCTCCTCGGGGGTCCGCTCCTTGAGTGAGGGGACGCGGGCACAGATGGGCATTTTGCTGTAGGCCGAGGAAACCTTCAGGTCATCGGCGGAAAGCGTCGTCGAAAGAACGAGGCGAGCGCGCGGCGCATCCTGGGAGGCATCGAGCCCGAGGGCCGTCGCAAGGCAGTGCTCCATCGCAGAGGGAGAGAGTGCCTCGATGCCGTTCACAAAAACCACACCCCCGCGCGATTTCGCGATCGACTCGTCAAGAAGCCCGTTGAACGAGGCGGCGTCCGGGACCCCGGCGCAGTCGATGCGCACATAGGAGGAGTCGCGGGACAGCAAGCCCTGGTTCTTGCCGTACTCGTACACAAGGCGAGAAAGGAAAGACTTACCGACACCCACGCCGCCGCTCAAGAGGATGGGTAGGCCAAACGGAGGGTACTGAACCGCAGCCTTGCACTGCTCGACAACGGAGCTGAGGCTCAGGTCGAAGCCCACGGCACGCGCGAAGTCGCGGTGATCGGCGATTCCCGTCGCCTGGATAAGGTCGGCGAGCGAGGCGTACTCGCTTGCAGAGAGCTTTACCTGAAAACGCTTCTGGAACGCGCGGCGATGAAAATAACGGACAGGCCTGCCCGCCACCTTAACCACAAGGCCGGCGCGAACAAGGTCGTTGAGGTACTGGCTCGCCAGACTCCTGGAGATGATGAGTGTCTCGGCGATGTCGGAGGTGGACAGACGGGCAAGGTCGTCGAGCGAGACGGCAGAGGTGAGGGCCTCGAGATGCTCGAGAATCCTGTCCCTCATGTCGACGGGCTTCTTTGCCAAGCTGTCCTGTGCGGTCTTGTCCATGACTTCTTACCTCCTTGTACAAGGAGTATAAGGGGAACACAGAGAGCGGAAGGGGGCGAGTGGGGGAATCAACAGCCCCGAGGAGAAGTTCACCACTTGAGGGGCAGAAAACAACGGCCATTGAACATTCAGGGACGACGCTCAACACTTCGGCTCGACACTTCGCT
>CAJMJM010000152.1 GCA_905213725.1 Collinsella aerofaciens | reverse complement strand
CTCGTTCTCTCAGATCGATACCGGCTACGAGGTGCAAAACCCCACGGGCGGTACCATCAACCAGGAGATTCCCGAGGGCAAGGCGCTGTGGTGGGCCGGTATGGTCTCGAGCGTGTCCAAGCGCGTGACCAAAAACGGCGACCCCATGGGCATCGTGCAGCTCGAGGACATGGAAGGCGAGGCCACGGTCGTGGTGTTCCCCAAGACCTACAAGGAGGCCGAGGGGTACCTGTACGGCGAGGTCGATCCCGAGACCGGCGCGCAGCTGTCCGATGCGTTTGTGCGCATTAAGGGCAAACTCGAGCGCTCGGACCGCGGCGACCAGATCATCGCGCAGGAGATCGTGCCGCTGGAGCTCAACGAGGAGAACAACAAGCCCAAGGTGTTTGAGGTCATGGTGCCCAACAGCCGCTTTAGCCAGGGCAATATGGCGCGTCTTGCCACGGTGCTTACCGCCAACCCGGGCGGCGACCGCGTGGAGATCTTTATCGAGCAGGTGGACGGGCGCGTACTGCGTGCCGAGGTGCCGGCCAAGGTCAACGCACGCTCGATTCCGCTGTTGGCAGAGGCAAAGGCGATTGTGGGTAACCAGGGCCGCGTGACGGTTATCTAGGATGCCTTTGCCGGGGTAGCTAATTTGGGACGGGGCTATTTTAGCTATCCTTTGGCTGATGGCGAATGAGTCGGGGTCGGAATACATCTCAACCGACATATGGGGGTAGCTAAAATAGCCCCGTCCCAAATTAGCTACCCCGGGTGAGATTGGAGGAAGTGATGGCGCAGGGGACGTTTGTGCAGGCGCTTCGCAAAGAGGCGGCGTTGAGCGGCACCTTTATGAAGGGGCGTTCGCTCATGCTCAACGGCGCCGTGCTGTCGATCGAGGACAGCGGCTCGCGCTTCTCCAAAAACGTGACGGTTGAGGGCTCGGTGCGCGGTTCGCGCGGCGACCTGTACAAGACGCACGTGGCGCTCGACATGGACGAGCACGAGGTGATCGACTACGACTGCGATTGCCCCGCCGCCTATCGTTACCCCGGTATGTGCAAGCACGCTATTGCCACGGCTCTGGCGTATTTGGATGCCAGCGGCGCCGAGCCCGTCGAAGGTTTGCGCACGCCGGTCCGCACGTTTACGGCGCAGCCGAAACAGCCCGCGCGCACCGCGCTCAAAGCGCCGGCCGTCAATCCCAACTTTCCCTTTCCGGCGCCCGTCCCCACGAGTCCCAGCCTCATGGCGGCGCTCTCCGATCTTTCGGACGCACGCATGGATGAGCTGGCGAGCATGCGCCGCAAGCTCGCTGGCAGTGTGGATCCCGATGCCCCCAAGGCGGTGTTGGAGCCCTCGTTGGTGCCGTACTACAATCCACTGTTTGCCGACCGCTTTAGCTGGGCGCTCGAGCTTCGCATTCGTTGTGGATCGGTCTCCTACGTGGTCAAGGATATCGACGGCATGGCCGACGCCTATGTCCGAGGCGGCACCTTCTCGTACGGCAAGAAGCTCACGTTTGTCCATACGCCCGAAGCCTTCGAGGACGTGTCGACAAAGCTGCTCAACCTTGTTGTGACGACAGTTGCCTATCTCGATGACATCACAAGCTCGCGTTCGGCGTCGTACGACTTTGCCCGCAGCGGTTTTGTCGCCGAGCGTCAGTTGCCGCTGTCCGAGCATAGCATCGTATATGTGCTGGACCTGCTGCGTGGCCAGACCATCTCCTTTGAGCCCGCCTGGTCGCGGGGGACGACGACGCATCGCACCTATGACGTGGCGGTTGAGATGCCTCCGGAAGGGGAGGACGAGGCTCTGTCTAAGCGCCCACCGCTCCTTGCCGCCAAAATCGCGCCGGCGGCTGGCGGCAGCTACGATCTACGCCTGCCGGCCGATGCATACTGCTTTGCTTCGGGCGACGTTGCCTATCTGGTCGACACCCGCCGTGCGCGCCGCGCCGATGTAGCGTTTGCCCAGCATGCGGCGCCGTTCCTATCGCGCTTACTGCCCTGTCGCACGCCGATCCATATCGCTGTCGACCAGGTGGGGGAGTTCTGTCGTATGGCGCTGCCCATTTTGCGCGACTACACCGACCTTACCGCGCCCGCCGTGCTCGACACCGTGGCGCCCGAGCCGAGCTTTGCCATGGCAATCGGTGTCGACGACGGGCTCGTGACCTGCAAGATTACGGTTTCCTACGGCGACTGGTCGGCAGATCTCTTTAGCCTGGGTGCTCCGGGAAGCCCCTTCGAAGAACAGCGCCCGGGCGTGCCGCCGCGCGACGAGATAGCAGAGTTTCGCGTTATGGACACGGCGGCCCTGTATTTCGACTTTTACGAGGGCGGCCTGGCGTTTGAGGAGCGCGACGACGAGAGCCTGTTCTGCTTGCTGACCGAGGGCCTGTCTGCCCTGTCCGAGCTGGGCGAGGTCATGCTCAGCGACCACCTACGCCAGATCTCGGTGCGCCCTGCGCCCAAGCTTTCGGTGCGTGCCACCGTCAAGAGCAACCTGCTCGATGTTGAACTGGGCGCGAGCGGTCTTTCGGCGGCAGATCTTGCCATCTACCTCGACTCCTACAAGCGCCATCAAGCGTTTGCGCGCCTTACGTCCGGCGACATCATTCGCCTGGACGAGGGCGCTCGAGCCGCGTTTGGCCTCGCCAAGGACCTGGGCGTCGATGCCGTCGACCTGCTCGACGGCGTGTCGCTTTCCGCATCGAGCACCCTGTTCGTCGATAGCATGCTCGCGCGCACGCCCGCGCTCGAGGCCGATCGCGACGCTGCGTTCCGCCGTACCGTCGAGCGCCTGGACACGCTCGGCAAGATGGACTTTACGGTACCCGCCTCGCTCAAGGCCACGCTGCGTGGCTACCAGGTCGACGGCTACCAGTGGCTCGGCTCGCTTGAGCATCTGGGCCTCGGCGGTATCTTGGCCGACGATATGGGCCTGGGCAAAACGCTCCAGATGATCGCGCATATCCTGGTGCGCGTGGAGGCGGGGGACAACAAGCCCACGCTCGTGGTATGCCCGGCCTCACTCGTGTACAACTGGACTGCCGAGCTGGAGCGCTTTGCGCCCTCGCTGGATGTGTGCGCCATCGTGGGCGCCAAGGCTCAACGCCGCGTGCAGATAGCAGGCGCCGACGAGCATAACGTGGTCGTGACGTCGTATGACCTCATGCGCCGCGATATCGACGAGTATGCCGAGCGGGACTTTGCCCGCGTGGTGCTCGATGAGGCCCAGTACATTAAAAACCCGCTCACCCAGGTGGCGCGCGCCGCAAAGCGCCTGCCTGCCGGCGTGCGCTTTGCCCTGACGGGCACGCCCATCGAAAACCGCCTATCCGAGCTCTGGAGCATCTTCGACTTTTTAATGCCGGGCCTGCTCGGCACGCGCGAGTCGTTTGCCAAGCGCTTCGAAAGCCCGGTCGAGCATGCCGAGGGCGACAGTGCCGCTCGCTTGCAAGCGCTCGTGTCGCCGTTTGTGTTGCGCCGTGTCAAGGAAGACGTGGTGGCCGACCTGCCCGAGAAGATCGAGGATACGGTCATGGCGCAGCTCACCGGCGAGCAGCGCAAACTCTACCTGGCCAACCAGGACCGCATCGCCCAACAGGTGCAGCATCGCGAGGCATCCGAGTTTAAGAAGGACAAGCTCAAGGTGCTCGCCGAGCTCACCAAGCTGCGCCAGATCTGCTGCGACCCGCGTCTGCACTACGAGGATTACAAGGCGGGGAGCGCCAAACTCGATACGTGCATGGAGCTCGTGCACGGCGCACTCGACGGCGGACATCGCATCCTGTTGTTCAGCCAGTTTACGGGTATGCTCGATATTATCGGTAAGCGCCTGGCCAAGGAGGACATCGCCTTCCTTAAGCTCACGGGCGCTTCGTCTAAGGAGAGCCGCGCCAAGATGGTCGCGCAGTTCCAAGCGGGCGAGGTTCCGGTCTTTTT
>CAJMJM010000151.1 GCA_905213725.1 Collinsella aerofaciens | reverse complement strand
TGGTGCTCGACGACCTGGGCGCCATCGTCGTACCCGTGGGTCGCACGAGCGAGGTCAATTACGACAACATCGCGCAGCAATCCGATGCCGCGCTGCTCGTAAACTGCACGCCCGCCGGCATGTTCCCCCACTGCCCCGACGCTCCCTGCACACTCGAAGGACTCGATGCGCTCGAGGGCGTCATCGACATTGTCTACAACCCCGCCCGTACGGGTCTGATGCTCGAGGCCGAGCGCCGAGACATCCCCTGCATCGGCGGCCTACTCATGCTTGTTGCCCAGGCGGCACAGGCTGTTGAGCGCTACACCGGCCAGATTACTCCACGTGAGCGCATTCTGGACGTAACGGAGCGCCTGTCGCGCCGCGAACAGAACATCGCGCTGATCGGCATGCCGGGCTCGGGCAAGACCCGCGTGGGCGAGCAGATCGCCCGGCTCACGGTTCGCGAGCACATTGACTTGGACCGCGCACTTGAGGAGCGCCTGGGGATGCCCTGCGCCGACTTTATCGTCGAGCGCGGCGAGGCAGCCTTCCGCGAGCAGGAGACGGCGGAGCTGGCCGACATCTCCAAGCGCAGCGGCCTGGTGCTTTCCACGGGCGGCGGCGTGGTCACACGCGACGAGAACTACCCGCTGCTGCACCAGAACAGCCAGATCGTGATGCTCAACCGCAAGCTCGACGAACTCGCCCATAAGGGTCGCCCAATCACCGCCCGCGATGGCATCGATAAGCTCGCCGAGCAGCGCATGCCGCGCTACCGCGCCTGGGCCGACTACATCATCGACTCACGCGACTGCGCCGCCAACACCGCCCGCGCCGTCCTCGACACCCTCCCACCCGCTCTCTAACCAAAACCACCACAAAGGGGACAGGCACCTTTGTGGTGGTTTCTCGACTGCAAAGGAAACAACCATGAAAGCACTCGTCATCAACGGCCCCAACCTCAACATGCTCGGCATTCGCGAGCCGGGCATCTACGGCAGCGACAACTACGACCGCCTGGTCCAGATCTGCCAGGAGGCAGGCGCCGCGCAGGGCTTTGACGAGGTCGAGGTCTTCCAGTCCAACCACGAGGGCAGCATCGTCGACAAGATCCAGGAGGCCTATGGCAAGGTCGACGGCATCGTCATCAACCCGGCTGCCTACACGCATACCAGCGTGGCGATCCTCGATGCCCTCAAGGCCGTCGCCATCCCCGCCGTTGAGGTCCACATCAGCGCCGTCGAAACGCGCGAGGACTTCCGCCAGGTGAGCTACGCGCGCTTGGCCTGCTTCGCCACCATCACCGGCGAAGGCCTCCAGGGCTACGCCCACGCACTGGAGCTGCTGAGGGAGCGTCTCGAAAAGTAAGACCGCAACACTACTGAATAAATAACAGTGGGGAGGGCCAAGTTGGTCCTCCCCACTGTTATTACGCCTTCTTGATCACGTACGCCAATCCCATATCGCAGGCACAGCGTACGATTAACGCGAAGAGCCACGATGCCGGCAGCGTCATAAGCAGAGGCATGGTCTGCCAAGGAATAAACCAATCAACCGCGTGGATTGCAAAGATGGCAAGACTGACCTGTCCGCAGAACACAAGACCCCGTTCCAACGCCCCCCAACACGGGCGCGTCTTTAAGCTTCTCCAGCGCCATGGAAACCCAGCACACGCAGTAGCTGCCGGCAAGAGCGGCAGCCGTCGCAACCACAAACCCATCCACGCGGCGGCTCGAAAGCTCAAGCCCACTCAGCGCGGCAAGGACAAGCCAAGCAACGCCGGCTCCAATAAACAGCAGAGGCTTGCTAGCGCTCGGCTCCAGCCCCCTTTGGCGCGCCGTATAACCAATCCACATCAGCAAGGCGATGTAGCAGCTCAGATCCAGATCGAGCGGCAGGTAAACGCCCATAAATCGAGACACGCTCAAACCGCAGAAGGCAATTACGGTACAGGCAACACCTTGGTAAACAACTCCAAGTTCGCGTGCGTCAAACAGCAGCATCAGAGCATTAAACAGCAACCGTGACGCAAACAGCGCCGCCAGAAACCATGCCATGCCAACGGCGGCAACGCCAAGCCCGGGCACATCAACGCCAGAGGCAAACACAAGCGTCTTAAGCCCCGCAACCAGCGCACCGCTCGTCAAAGGAGCGCCGCTCATCAAGAACGTCGGCACCTGCCACGCCAGTGCAAGAACCACATACGGCACCAGCAGGCGAGACACCGAACCACTCAGCAGCTCACACCACGGCTTAGGCCTAAACGTATACCCGGCAAGAATAAAGAACACCGGCATGTGAAACGAAAAGATCGCGTGTCGCAAAGGAGAGGGATTTGGAACGGTGTGCCCCACAATGACCAGAATAATTGCAACCCCCTTTGCAATATCGATCCAGTCGAGCCTTTTACTCCCCATAACACGCCCTTCAAAACCGCAGCACACAAGATGAAAAAAGCCCAGACCACCAAGCGGCCCGGGCTCTATAAACGATGGTGCTCCATGGCGGATTCGAACCGTCGACCTTGGGATTAGAAGTCCCCTGCTCTATCCAACTGAGCTAATGGAGCAAATAACCGCACGCCCAAGCAAGCACAAGCCTGTCAGGCGCAAGTAATTATAACCTAGTTGAACTGCTCGCGGTACGCCTTGCAGACCTCATCGACCGGGCCGTCCATGCGAAGGTCACCCTTCTCAATCCAAACGGCACGCTGGCAGATGCGCTCAACCTGCTCCATAGAGTGCGAAACGAACAGAACCGTCACGTCGCCGCTCTGGATAAAGTGCTGGATGCGGGCCTCACACTTTTGCTGGAAGAACACATCACCGACGGACAGCGTCTCGTCAACGATCAGAATATCGGGCTCGGTAATCGTCGCGATTGCAAAGGCGATACGCGCCACCATGCCCGAAGAGAAGTTCTTAAGCGGCATATCGACAAAGTTCTGCAGCTCAGCGAACTCGATAATGCCGTCAAAGTTGGCGTCGATGAACTCCTTGGTATAGCCGAGCAGGGCGCCGTTCAGATAGATGTTCTCGCGGGCGGTCAGCTCGGGGTCAAAGCCGGCGCCAAGCTCAATCAGCGGCGCGATGTTACCGTGCACCTTAACGCTGCCCTCGCTAGGCTCAAGAACGCCAGCGATAATCTTGAGCATCGTAGACTTGCCGGAGCCATTGGTGCCGACCAGACCCACAACCTCGCCGCGATGAATATCAAACGAGATGTGCTTAAGCGCCCTAAACTCCTCAAAGAACAGCTCGTGCTTGGCAAGCTTAATGAAGTACTCCTTGAGGTTGGTCAGCGACTCGGACGCCATGTTAAAGATCATGGTGACGTCGTCGACCTCGACAGCCAGAGGCTGCTCGCTGTAATCAACAACAGATTCAGTCATCACAGCACTCCTTAGATGTAGAGGATAAATTTGCGCTCGGACTTATGGAACACGGTATAGCCAATAATAAGCGCAAGAACCGCCCAAGCGACGCACATACCAAACGTCATAAGCGAGGGCGTAGTCTGGAACAGGAAGATATCGCGCATAAACTGCAGGTAGTTGAACATGGGGTTCGCATACATCAAGATACGCACGAGATGCGGCATTTGCGCAATATAGTCAGTCGTCCAGAAGATGGGCGTAATGTAAGTCCACGCCGTAATGACGACGCTCCACAGATGCATAACGTCGCGGAAGAAGACCGTAAGGGCAGAGAGCATCATGCCCAGGCCCATGCAGAAGCACATAAGCAGCAGCAGGCAAACCGGCAACAGAATCAGGTGCCAAGAAGGCATAACGCGGAACCACAGCATGACGATGGCGACGGCGACCAGCGAGAAGGCAAAGTTGACCAGCGAGAAGAGCACCTTCTGCACCGGGAAAACCCAGCGGTGCACCTTAACCTTCTTGAGCAGAGGGGCAGCGCCCACGATCGACGTCAGGGCCTGGTTAGTAGACTCAGACATGACGGCAAAGGTGATGTTACCCACGATCAAGTACAGCGGGTACATCTCGGGCGTCATAGAGCCAATGCGGCCCTGGCAAAAAATCGTCGAGAACACGATGGCCAAGACGATCGACATC
>CAJMJM010000150.1 GCA_905213725.1 Collinsella aerofaciens | reverse complement strand
GGTTTGGATGTCGACGAAGAAGAACTTCAATCGGGCTTTCTTAAGCGCTATTACGACGAGACGGCTGATATTCCAGCTGAGATCAATCTTTCTGTTGAGCTTGAGGACGCAGAGACGCTAGGGGAGTGGCTTGCGGCCAAACGCGAACGCTCCTGTCATCTCCATAGACCTCAGCGCGGTGAAAAGCATCGATTACTCGATATGGCATCCAAAAATGCCCGTCATGCCCTTATGCGCTACATGATGCGCACGGGCTATGCCGACGACCGCACCAATCAGGCACTTTTGGAGCTCGAGAGTGCTCTGGCACTGCCCGAGCCTCCGATGCGTATCGAGTGCTTCGATATTTCCACGCTGCATGGCACCTTCACGGTTGCGTCGATGGTGGTGTTTACCAACGGCCATGCCGACAAGAGCCAGTACCGACGCTTTAAAATCCAGGCCGAACTGGACGAGGCGAACGACTTCGTGTCGATGTCCGAGGTCCTTGGTCGGCGCTACGCTCCCGAGCGCATGGCCGACGAGCGTTTTGGCTCGCGCCCCGATTTGCTTGTTGTCGACGGCGGCAAGCCGCAGTTGACGGCAGCCATCAAACAACTTGAGGCCCTTGGACTCGATATACCAGTTTGCGGCTTGGCGAAGGCCGATGAGGAGGTTTTCGTGCCTTGGGACGAGACGCCTGTCGTGCTGCCGACAGGGTCCGCTTCGCTCTATCTGATTAAACAGGTACGAGACGAATCGCACCGTTTTGCCATTACATTCCATCGCGAGCTGCGCGATAAGGCAATGACGGTCTCGGTGCTCGACGATGTACCAGGTGTGGGACCCACTAGAAAACGTGCTATTATGCGCCATTTTGGCTCGATGAAGCGGTTGCGCGCGGCGAGTGAGAAAGAGATCGCAGAAGTTCGAGGCGTTCCTGCCGATGTCGCAAGATCGGTCCATGAGGCTCTTGCTGCCTGGAATGAAGAGCGAGACAAGGCCTCCACAAGTGGATCTGAAAACTAAACAACCCTAAATAACTGATATATATGATTGGGTGAATTTCAAGCTTTTATTTCACTGTGATTGCCTGCTGGTTTCGGGTTTTATTAACGCTAAAACGTTTGACTAACCCAAGCGATAACCCTGCTATCCTGCGGGTTGACGAAGACTGATATCTCACCTCGCCGATACATACTGTCTGCAGTATCGTTTGTCAACGAATTCGGTGAACGGTAGTAAATACCGTTCAAGCGGATGTACGTATCGGTCGCCGAGCGCGGCACCCAAGTTGGGTTTGTCGGTAGGTAAGGTATATGTCGTCCGCAAGTTGCGCGGGGGCAAGTCTAGGTGCCTCCGGGTAAGATTCTCTATTGATAGGAGAAGACATGGCCATCATCAACAAGGGTATGTCCAGGCGTTCGTTCCTCGGCCTCACCGGCAGCGTCGCTGCTGTCGCCGGCCTTGGTCTCACCGGCTGCGGTGGCAGCTCCAGCGACGAGGGTTCCGCTGCCAGCTCCACCGATTCCGCTAACCGTGGCGGCGGCGTGATTACCGCTGGTTCCGCTTACGCTCCGTCCAGCTTCGACCCCGCCAGCACCGGCTCCGCTGTTGGCCTGGGCGCTAACTGGCATGTCGTCGAGGGCCTTTACGGCATCGATTACCACGACTACAGCACCTTCAACGAGCTCGCCACCGACGATCCCAAGTCTGTGGACGACACCACTTTCGAGGTCACCATCCGCAAGGGCGCCAAGTTCTCCGATGGTACAGAGGTCACTGCTGACGACGTCGTCGCTTCCTACACCGCTTGCGCCGCTTCCGCTACCTACGCTCCGTTCTTCCAGCCCTTCGAGTCCATCGAGGCTAAGGACGCCAGCACCGTGACGGTCAAGACCAAGGTCCCCAACTTCTCCCTGCTCAAGGATCGTCTGGCCATCGTCCGCGTTACCCCGGCCACCCAGACCGAGGAGGATCGCGCCAAGCAGCCGATCGGCTCCGGCCCCTGGATGTACGACTCTATCTCCGATACCGAGATCACCCTGGTTCCCAACCCCGAGTACAACGGTGAGTATGCTGCCGAGGATAAGAAGATCCAGTACAGCATCCTGACCGACCCCACTGCTCGCGTTACCGCTCAGCAGGAGGGCTCCACGCTCGTTATGGAGCTCGTTACCGCTGACGCCGTCGACCAGCTCGAGAGTGCCGGCTGCAAGATCGATAACGTTCAGGGTTTCGGCACCCGCTTCATCATGTTCAACGTCGCCAAGGAGCCTTGGAACAACGTCAAGGTCCGTCAGGCTGTCATGTATGCGCTCGACACCGAGAAGATGGTCAGCAACACCTTCGCCGGCCTTGCCACCGCTGCCAGCTGCTACCTGCCCAAGAGCTTCACCAACTATCATGAGGCTTCCACGGTGTACAAGACCGACGCCAAGAAGGCTAAGAAGCTCATCGAAGAGTCTGGCATCACCCCGGGTGCCATCACCCTGCGCACCACCGACAACGAGCAGATTAAGGGCATGGCCGCCCAGGTCAAGAACGACCTCGACGCTCTCGGCTTCGAGGTGACCATCCAGACCGATACCTCGCCGGCCACCTATGCTGCCATCGACGGCGGCGAGGCCTACGATATCCTCCTTGCCCCTGGCGATCCTTCCTGCTTCGGCGCCGACCCCGACCTGCTGCTCAACTGGTGGTACGGCGACAATGTCTGGATGCAGACCCGTTGCCCGTGGAAGGAGTCCGCTGAGTGGCAGAAGCTTCACGGTCTCATGGACGAGGCTCTTGCCGCCGAGGGCGACGAGCAGCAGAAGAAGTGGAACGAGTGCTTCGACATCATCGCCGACAACGCCGTTCTGTACCCCGTTGTCCACGTCAAGACCGTCTCCGCTTCCTGGGACGATCCGTCCACTGCGCCCAACGGCGAGGCCCTCGATGGCTTCAAGGGCATCGGCACGACGAGCATGTCCTTCAGGGGCGTTGCGACCGTCAAGGCGTAAGACTCGCTTGAGTCTGTATGCAGGATGTCGGCCGTTGGGACCGTATCCTCATAGTTGAAACAAAGACCCGGGCGGCAACGATGTCGCTCGGGTCTTGTAATGAGTATCCGTACTCATATACCAGTTGGTCCTACCGACATAAGATAGGGGAGAGAACGTGAACAACTTGCTACGTTTGATTGGAAGGCGTCTTGTGGCGCTGCCGATCATGGCATTGGGCGTCACCGTCCTGGTGTTCTTCCTTATGTCGTTCTCCAAGACCGACCCCGCCTACACGGCGTTGGGTGACGGTGCCTCGCCCGAGGCGGTTGCCGAGTACCATGAGAAGTATGGTCTGGACGACCCCTGGCCCGTGCGCTACGTGCGCTATATGGGCGATTTGATTCATGGCGACATGGGTACCTACGGCGCTGCCCGCAACTCCGTTGCCAAGCGCATCTCCACGGCCCTGCCCGTCACGATGCAGCTGACCTTCATCGGTCTTGCCATCGGTGCGGTCGTTTCGTTTTTGCTCGGCGTCATCGCGGCACTGTATCGCGACAAATGGCCGGACCAAGTGATCCGCGTCTTTTCCATCGCCGGCTTGGCAACCCCGTCGTTCTGGCTTGCCGTTCTGTTGATCCTGCTGTTCTCTTCCTACCTTAAGGTGCTCCCGGCATCGGGTGCTCTGCCTCACTTCACCACGAATCCGGTTGGCTATCTGGGACGTATGATCATGCCCGCTATCGCCTTGGCATTTCCGCTGACGGGCCAGATGACTCGTATCGTGCGTACCGCCATGGTCGAGGAGCTCGACAAGGACTATGTCCGTATGGCTCGTGGCGCCGGCGTTCCCGAGAAGGTCGTCGTCGGCATCAACGTTCTTCGCAATGCGCTGATCACCCCGGTCACCTCCCTCGGTCGTATGATCGGCTACCTCATGGGCGGCGCCGTCGTCATCGAGGTTATCTTCAACCTCCCCGGCATGGGCACTGCGATTCTGCAGGGCGTTCAGGGCAACGAGGCGAACCTGGTTCAGGGCGTCGTTATCGTCGTTGCTCTTGCCTTCATCATCATCAACATAGTGGTTGACATGCTCTACCTGCTCAACAACCAGCGCATCAGGACGGTGTA
>CAJMJM010000149.1 GCA_905213725.1 Collinsella aerofaciens | reverse complement strand
GTTTTGGTGTTGTTTGCTCTGTTTACTATGGCGGTCTGTTGGGTTCTTACTGCGAGCTTGCCCAGTAGGTCTAGGGGTTTGGCGGCGCTTGCCTGGGCGCCTAGTTTGCCGCTGGCGAGGGTGTAGATGGTGTCGCCGTCGTTGGTGGTGTGCGTGGGACGGATGGCGTGGGCGTAGGCGTCTGCGGCCATCTGGGAGACCTTGGTGGCTTGTGCCTTAGTGAGTTCCACGTTGGTGACGATGCAGCTGATGGTGGTGTTGGTGCGGTCGAGCGGCATCTGCATGGATCCGGCGGCGGCAAAGGCTGCGAGTTCCATGTCGACGATTTGGTCACTATCGGCTGCGGCGCGCATGCCGGCGACCCACTCGCCGGTGAAGGGGTCGACAACGTTGCCGCAGGCGTTGACCGAGACCACGGCGCCCACTTTGATGGGGCCGAGCGCCTCGGCGGCTGCGCCTAGGCCGGCCGGCATGCAGGTTGCGGGGCCCAGGAGCTTGCCTACGGTGGCGCCGGTACCGGCGCCCACGTTGCCTTGCTCGAGCTTGGTGGGGGTGTTGTCGAGTGCTTCGCGCACGGCGGCGATGCCGGCCTCAATGTCGGGGCGCACGGTGGGATCGCCAAAGGCGAGGTCGAAGATACAGCTCGAGCACACGATAGGCACCTGCGTGGGGCCGACGGGAAGGCCGATGCCGCGGCTCTCAAGCTCGCGAGCGACGCCGCTTGCGGCCTCGAGGCCAAAGGCCGATCCGCCTGAAAGGCAGACGGCGTGGACCTTGTCGACGGTGTTCTCGGGTCGCAGCAGGTCGGTTTCGCGCGATGCCGGGGCACCGCCGCGAACGTCACCGCCGCCGGTGGCGCCCTTGGGTGCCACGATTACGGTGCAACCGGTGCCGGCCTCCTCGTCAGTATAGTTGCCATAGCAAAAGCCATCGACATCGCAGACGTCAATGGCCTCGAGCAGTGTATCCATGTTTAACTCCTATCGGTTTTCCGCCGCGCCTTGTGCCCGGTCGGGATCCGTACGGTACGCCAAAATTGTAGGCGCTGGGGAATACCCAGCGCCAGATGCAATTACGAGAGTTTTTGAATCGCGCGCGCGACGCGGGCGATGGGTAGGCCCACCACGTTATAGAAGTCGCCCGAAATATCGTGCACGAGCATGCGTCCGCCTGTGCCCTGAATGCCGTAGGCGCCGGCCTTGTCCATGGGCTCACCCGAGGCGACGTAGCGCTCGATCTGTTCGTCGGTGAGCTCGTAGAACGTCACGTCGGTCACATCGACAAAGGACAGGCTCTCGGCGGCATGCGGGGCTGTAGCGTCGCCGGCTTTAACGATGCAGACGCCGGTTGCAACCTGGTGCGTGCGGCCCGAAAGCTCACGGAGCATGGTGCGCGCCCCGTCCTCGGTTGCCGGCTTGCCCAGAATCTTGCCGTCAAAGGTGACGATGGTGTCGGCCGCGACCGTCAGCTCATTGGGCTCGGCATACTCGGCAGCAACGGCAGCCGCCTTGGCGCGTGCCAAGCGCTCGACAAGCGTGAGCGGGGTCTCGCCATCAAAGGGCGTTTCGTCGATATCCGCGGGAATCACGCGAATGTTGTAGCCTGCCTCGCGCATCAGCTCTATGCGGCGCGGCGATTGCGAAGCCAAAATCATAGTTGGATGCCCTCGGCGACCTTCTCGACGGCCTTGTCGCCGGCGAGTGTGCGCAGCAGCTCCAATGCAAAGGGGAGTGACTGTGCCATGCCGCTGGCAGTGATGATGTTGCCGTCTTGCGTGACCTTCTCGCCGGTATAGGCGCCTTCGGGGAAGCTTTTCTCAAAGCCAGGGAAGCACGTGGCATGGCGCCCCTCGAGCAGGTCGAGCTCGCCCAGGATAAACGGGGCGGCGCAGATAGCGGCGACGTGCTTGGTCGCGGCGAACTCGCAGACGACGTCGCAGACGCGCTGATCGGCGCGCAGGTTGGTGGCACCGGGTAGGCCGCCGGGCAGCACGACGCAGTCGTACTCGTCAAAGTCGATCTCATCAAAGAGCGCGTCGCAGGTCACGGGGATCTGCAGCGAGCTTACGACCTCACGCGTGGGCATGATCGAGACGAGCGTGGCGCGCACGCCGCCGCGACGCATGACATCGACCATGGTCAAGCATTCAATAGCTTCAAAGCCATCGGCGGCGAGAACGGCAACGCTGGGCATGAGGGTTCCTTTCATAGGCGGCATACAATTAGCAGTCTTATACCCCGAAGCCCTCCGCATGCCACGCTCGATTTCCCAATGATATTTCTGAGCAACGATTAAGTGGCTAGTTGCGCCTAAGGTGGACGACGGTCTCGCAGTGGAAGGTTTGCGGGAACAGGTCGACTGGCGTGATCTTTACGGGGGAGAAGGTGCCTTCTTCGACAAAGCGTTTGAGATCGCGCGCCAGGGTGGCCGGGTCGCAGCTCACGTAGGCGACATCGCGAGCACTCGTGCTGGCGATAAGGTCGATCGCTTCGGGGGCGAGGCCTGCGCGCGGCGGGTCGACCACCAAGACGTCGGCATCCTGGTCGGGGAACTCGCGCACCGCGTCTCCGCCAATGACGTCGACGTTATCAAGCTTGTTGATCTCCAGGTTACGGCGCAGGTCGCGCACGGCGGGGCCGTAGGCCTCGACGGCGGCGACAAAGTCGCAGCGGCGGGCGAGCGGCAGGGTAAAGGTGCCGGCACCGCAGTACAGGTCCACGGCAAGCTCGTCTTCCTGCGGGTCGAGCGCTTCCATGACAAGATCGATCAGAATCTCGGCACCCTTGGTGTTAACCTGGAAAAACGATGGGGCGGACAGGCGCATCTGACCCTCGGCGATATTCTCGGTCCATGAGCCCTCTCCGGCGAGCATTTCGACCTTGGAGACACGGCGGGCCTTCTTTTCGCCCTTGCTCATCACGCGCACGATGCTCGTGGGATGAGCGGCGTCCGCCAGCACGCGGGAGACCTGCGAGCGCGGAAAAGAGCCTGTGGGCGTCCAAAGCGCGATCTCGAGTGCCTTGGTGCGACGCGAGGCACGAATGCCCACGCGCTCCAGACCCAGGTTGTGGTTGCCGCTCAGATAGTTGAGCGCGCCGACGACTGACTTGAGCGCCTTGGGAAAACGCTTATCGAACAGCGGGCACGAATCGACGGTCACGATCTTGCTGGGGTCGACGCCGTGCATGCCAAGGCGCACGCGACCGTTGACGACGGTCGGTTCGAGCTCAATCTTATTGCGGTAGCCCCAGTCGTCCTTGGTGTGGCAGATGGGCTGTACCAACTCATCGACCTGCTCAGGAGCGAACTTGCCGATGCGCTCGAGCGTGGAGCGCAGGTTTTGCTCCTTGGCGGCGAGCTGTGCCGTGCGTGAGAGATTGCCCCACGAGCAGCCGCCGCAGATGCCCACGAAGGGGCAGGGAGGCTGAATGTGATCGGGGCTTGGCTCCAGAATCTCGGTGGTGCGGGCGCGCATGAACGACTTGCCGTCCTGTACGACCTCGGCCTCGACGGTGTCGCCTGCCACGGCACCCTGCACAAAGACGGCCTTGCCGTTGTCGGCGTGCGCCAGCCCGTCGGCGCCGTAGGTCATCGATTCTATAGTGAGCTTCATATTCCTGCCTGTCATTCGCGTTGTTGCTCGCACCATGGTAGCAGGGAAAAGCGCCCCGCATCCGAGGCTTTCCTCAAATGCGGGGCGCTTCTACAAACTGCTTCTACAAACGACTATTTCGTCTTGCCGGTAATGAGCGTCTTAAGACCCAGGCCGATCAGGCCCAGGCCCATGCGCACGCGGCCGGTGCGATGGCGCTCGATGGCCTTGGCTTTGTCAGTGGGCTTCTTGTGACGCGCGTTGCTCTCGGGGGTTGTTGTGGGTGCCTGAGGTTGGGCTGCGGGAGCAGGGTCGGGCTCGATAACGGTCGCTCGGACCTTCTGGACTTCGGGAGCGGCCGGCTGCGGCTCGGGCTCAGGCTGGGATGCGAGCGCGGGTTCTGCCTCGGTGGCGGCCTCGGCGTTGCGATACGCACGCTCCAGCAGAGCTTCCTGCGAGTTGAAGGGCTTCTCGTCCTCTTTGCGCTCCACCGGAACCCAGGTGCCGTCACTCGTCAGACTGC
>CAJMJM010000148.1 GCA_905213725.1 Collinsella aerofaciens | reverse complement strand
ACTTGATTGATGAGCTGGGCGGGCTCCATAACTTCATGAACTGGCACGGTCCCATCCTTACCGATTCGGGCGGCATTCAGGTCTTTAGCCATAATGATGCGGTCAAGCTTTCTGACGATGGCGTGCGCTTTATCGTGACCGACTACGATGGCCGCCATGTGTTCTGGACGCCCGAGGACAACATGCAGATTGCCATGAAGCTGGGGAGCGACATCTGCTTGCAGCTGGACCAGTGCCCGGGCTATCGCGCCACGCGCGCCTACGTTGAGCGCGCGGTGGAGCTGTCGAGCATGTGGGCCGAGCGCTGCTACAAGGCTCACACCCGCGATGACCAGGCGCTCTTTGGCATCGTCCAGGGCGGCATGCATTTGGATCTGCGCCTGCGCTCTCTGCGCCATCTGGAGGAGTGCGGTGACTTCCCCGGTTACGGCATCGGCGGCTACTCGGTGGGCGAGGACCACGAGACCATGTTCGAGACCCTGGCGCCGCTTGTGAGCGAGTACATGCCCAAGCACAAGCCGCGCTACCTGATGGGCGTCGGCAACCCGACGACGCTCGTGCGCGGCGTGGGCGTGGGCATCGATATGTTCGACTGCGTGCTGCCAACGCGCACGGGCCGCATTGGCACGGCGTTTTCCAGCCAGGGCCGCCTGTACTTCCGCAACGCCAAGTTTGCGCATGATGACGGCCCCATCGACCCCACCTGCACCTGCCCGGTGTGCACGGGCGGCTACAGCCGCGCGCTCATTCGCCACATGGTCACGCAGAAGGAGATGCTCGGCGGCATCCTGCTTTCGATGCACAACATCTACTACCTGCTCAACCTTATGCAGCGTGCCCGCCAGGCCATTATCGAGGGCCGCTACGGCGCGTTTGTGAGCGACTGGATGAACAGCCCTGCGGCGGTGGACTACTAAGAGCGGCGCGGGCGCTTGCAGAGCGCGGGCAACGGCAAGGGGCGAGCGACGGCCGGTCGTCACATTTGCTGACACCGGCCGCACGACCGCTGACCGATAGCTTGCAAGCACTTGATGCATCGTGGGTACCATACCGAATAGTTGATGTTCGGGCGGGTGTTTGGCGCATGGCGTCGACCCCGCCCGCTTTTCTTTTTCTCGATAGGAGTGCCCATGATTAAGAATGAGAACGTCGAGGGCGAGCCTGCCTACGACGAGACGTACCGCCGCGGCCCCGTGGTCATGCGCGGCCCCATGATTCCTAAGGACAACACCTACGCCAACCTGCTGGCGCCCGAGGAGTCGACCGACTGGCTGCATGCCGATCCGTGGCGCGTACTGCGCATCCAGGCCGAGTTTGTCGATGGCTTTGGCGCACTTGCCGAGTTAGGGCCTGCGGTGACCATCTTCGGTAGTGCCCGCACGCCCAAGACGGACCCGGCCTACAAGGCGGCGCGCACGGTCGGCCGTAAGATTGCCCAGCGCGGCGTGGCGGTTATCACCGGTGGCGGCCCCGGCATCATGGAAGCGGCCAACAGGGGAGCGGCGAGTGTCAACGGCAAGTCAGTTGGCCTGGGCATTGAATTGCCGCACGAGCATGGGCTCAATAAATACGTGAACCTCGGCATGGACTTCCGTTACTTCTTTGTGCGCAAGACCATGTTCGTCAAATACAGCTCGGGCGCCATCGTGTTTCCCGGCGGCTTTGGCACGCTCGACGAGATGTTCGAGGTGCTCACGCTGGTGCAAACGCACAAGGTCAAGCGCATGCCCCTCGTGCTGGTGGGCACAGAGTACTGGCAGGGCCTGTTCGACTGGCTCAACGGCCCGGTGATGGACGCCGGTATGATCAGCCCGCTCGATCCCGAGCTCGTGCACATCACCGACGACCTCAACGAAGCCGTCGACATCGCCCTGAGCGGGCTGATGTAGATCAATCGTGCCCACGCGACATGAATACGCATGGCAATCTGATGTTATTTAACACCAGATTGCCATTTATATTGGGTATACTGGTGTAAAAGACGAGGGCGAGGAGGTCGCAAATGTCTACAGCAACAGTTAAGCCTACGACGGTTCGAATCGAAGAGGGGCTCAAGGAGCAGGCGACTGAGTTCTTGGATTCGGTCGGCCTCAGCCTCAATTCCTATCTCAATCTTGCCGTTCGGCAGCTGGTAAATCAGCGAAAGATTCCTTTTGAGATTGTAGGAAGGGCGGAGGTGCCCAACGAGGCGACGAGGCGTGCCATGGTGATCGCCGAGGCTCATGAGTTGGGGATTTTGCCGGACGATAGCCCGTCATTCAATAACGCTGATGAGCTTATGTCATTCCTCGATGAGGAATAGCGATGTTCGAGATTAAAGTCGAGGCTCAATTTAAGGTGGACTACAAACGAACGATGCGCATGCATCCGCAGCTAAAAAGTGAGTTTAAAGCGGCGGTTGCAGAGCTTGTGGCTCATGGGTCACTTCCGGCGGAGTATGGCGCCCACGAGCTCTCAAACCCGGGCGGAAACTACAACGGCCACATCGATTTCCACCTATCCGATGGCTTGGTCGATGTGGTCGTTCTTTATCTTCCCCATAAGACTAACCCAGTGATTAGGCTGGTGAGAATGGGCTCGCATGAGGAACTGTTTCAGGGTCCGCTGGGCTGATCGCCGATTTCCAAGTTGCGGTGGAATAGGGACTGATTTGCGGTCGATTGGCCAAAAACAGTCCCTATTTCACCGCAACTGATAGGCGCGCCCCGTTCGCTGCTGCGGCCCCCGGTTCTCCTCATTGCTGGATTTCGCTCAAAAACTCAGCGGCGACTTCGTTGCTTTTGAAACGGATGCTGCGGTCTTCTTTCTTGGGGAATGCCAGCAGCGGGATAGTCCCGTACCAGACAGTTTCCTCGTCAATCACGGCCGCGCACAGCCGCCCTTTGGCCTTGACGGAATAGTCGACGTTCATCTCGGCAAAAATCGCTTTCGCGTCATCGCGCGGAGGTGAGGCAACATAAACCTCAAGGGTAATCCCACGGGCGGCTGCGCCTGCGAGTGTGGTGGTGAGTTTCGTGAGGCATGCGGCGGATGCGTAGGATGCGGCTATGAAGGCACTCTTTGTGGCACCGGTGATGTCTTTAATTAATGCCTCAATAGCGTTTGCCGGCTCTATGAGAATGTTGTAATCGGGTTGCTCGCTGTCCTCTGCTGAATAAATTTCGTACCCCAACTTGGCGTACGTCTTGAGTCTTTTCTGGTACATGCGGGCGAGCATGGGTATCGACAGGTCAATGTAGTCGAATATCTCAACCTGTTGCTTGCCCTCGTGGCTTCTATGCAGTCTGCCCACCTGCTGCGTTACGCTGCCGTCCCAAGATATCGGCGTGGCAATGAAAAGGGTGTCAAGGTAGGACAGATCGAAGCCCTCGCTCAGAAGGCTTTCGGTGGCGACGATGATTCGATGTTCATGCTCAAAGCCGGGAAGACTGTTCAGTATCGCTTTTCTTTCTTTGGCGCCGATTTCTCCGGTTAAGAGTATGGGCTCGTGTCTGCGATCATTAAGCAACCTGAACAGTTCCTCAGCATGCTTTTTCCTTTTGGATAGTATGAGCGGATGTCGACCGTTTGACGCTGCTTCGAGGGCGTCATCGACAATCAATTCGTTTCTTGCCGCATGTGCACACAGCATATCGAGAATCTGATTGAAGCTTGCATCCGGCTCGTAGGCGGATAGCCGAATGCCGGTAAATCTCGGTCGAACGATGCGCTGGATGCCCTGCTGAATTGCCTGCGTTTTTGGATCGATGACATAGCGAAGCGGGCCGCAGAGCATCGAGAGCGCCCGCGTGAGTCCGTCGGAGCGCTCGGGTGTCGCGGAGGGGCCATTTATATATTTGGCTGGAGCGGACTTGAGGACGCGCTCGAGCTGTGGCGCGGCAGCATGGTGGCATTCGTCGCAGATAATGAGGCCGTAATTACGAACAAGGTTCTTAACTATCGGCTCCCCGGTTTGGGAGTCTTTGCCAGATAGCGACTGAAAGGAAGCGACGTCGATAAGGCCGCTGACGGCGGTTTTGCCCCCTCCGATTTGTCCAATAAGGGGAGGTTGCTTTTTGCTGATTCGTCCTTTTGGCGTTCGGACCGGCTCTCTGGTGGCCGTAATGTCGAGAAATCGT
>CAJMJM010000147.1 GCA_905213725.1 Collinsella aerofaciens | reverse complement strand
CTACTGCCTGGCCAACCCCGACCAGTACAAGGTCCAGCTGCGCGCCCTGCTGCGTGCCAGCGCCTTCGGTGACGTCAAGATCATGATCCCGCTTGTCACCTGCGTCGAAGAGGTTCGCGCCGTCAAGGCTCTCGTCGAGGAGTGCAAGGCTGAGCTCAAGGCCGAGGGCGGCGAGTTTGACGAGAACATCGAGGTCGGCATCATGGTCGAGACCCCTGCCGCCTCCCTCATCGCCGACAAGCTGGCTCAGGAGGCCGACTTCTTCTCCATCGGCACCAACGACCTGATCGGCTACACCATGTGCGCCGACCGTGGCAACGACACCATCTCCAACCTGTACCAGGTTTACTATCCCGCCGTGCTCCGCTCGCTCAAGAACATCATCGAGAGCGGCGTGAAGGCCGGCATCATGGTCGGTATGTGCGGCGAGGCCGCTGCCGATCCGCTGCTCGAGCCGCTGCTGATCAGCTGGGGCCTGGAGGAGTTCTCGATGAGTGCTCCCTCGATCCTGCGCGCTCGTAAGACCATCAGCCAGTGGACCAAGGCCGAGTGCGACGAGCTCGCCGAGAAGGCGCTCGCCTGCAACACCGCCGCCGAGGTCAAGGCACTGCTCGAGTCCGCAGCTCGCTAATTTGGTATCAGAGGTAACTGCGTGGTTGGAATGGGCCGGCCACGCGGCCCTTACATATACAGGGGGTACTGTAAATGTTCTACACGCTAACCGCTAACCCGGCTGTCGACATGACGGTTTCGAGCTCTCCGCTCGAGCCCGACGAGAACGTCCGCACCGGTTCGGCCAGCTACACGGCTAACGGCAAGGGCCTCGACGTGTCCTTCGCCTTTAAGAAGATGGGCGTCGACACCGTCGCGCTCGGCTTCTTCGCCGGCTTCACGGGCAAGTTCATCGTCGAGGAGGTCATGAACCTTGGTTGCCTTTGCCGCCCGGTCTGGACCGACGGTATCACGCGCATTAACACCTACGTCAATGATGGCCAGCACGAGTACGGCATCCTGAACCCGGGTGCTCCGATCACGCCGCAGCACCAGGAGGAGCTCTACAACATCCTGGACACCGCGGGCGATCTCGAGTGCCTGATCGTTTCCGGCTCCGTGCCTCCCAAAGCTACGCCTGACTTCCTGGCTAAGGTCATGGAGCACGCTCAGGCTCGTGGCGCCGATGTCGTCTTGGACCTGTCCTCCGACAAGCTCAAGGAGCTCGCTCACAAGAAGCCGCTGCTCATCAAGCCGAACCATCACGAGATGAAGGCCATCTTCGGCGTGCCGGTCGACACCGACGACGAGGTCCGCGTTGCCATGAAGATGGCTCACGACGCCGGCGTTCAGAACGTGCTGCTCACCCGTGGTAGCCGCGGCGACGCTTACTTCTCCAACGGCGAGGACATCTGGTACGCCAAGCGTGAGTTCAACATCAAGCTGGTCTCTTCCGTCTGCGCCGGCGACTGCACCCTCGCTGCGTTCCTGCACAAGTGGTACAGGGATCGCGACAACGTCGAGGAGGCCATGAAGCTCGCTATGGCCACCGGCGCCAACGTTGCCGAGTCCGTCGGCATTGGCGACTTTGGTCACGTCGACGAGTACAGCAAGCGCGTTGCTGTCCGCAAGCTCGATCGTCAGTAATCGAAACGCGACATATTCGTGCATATGCGGCGCCCCGGTTTCGGCCGGGGCGCCGTTTTTTGTTCCGTCATGGGGGAGAGATGTTATGCCGTACTTCATCGCTTCCACACCGTTCGCCGAGTTGTCCTAGCCTTTTACCGATGCGTGGAATATACTTTCATTAACACGTTGGTTCGTGAAAGGAACATTCATGATTTACACGCTCACTGCAAATCCCGCCATTGACTACAACATCGCCTGCGACGGCTTTACTGCCAATACCGTCACGCGTACCCGCAATGCCGTCTACTCGCCCAACGGCAAAGGCCTCAACGTCTCGTTTACGCTTGACCACTATGGTGTCGACACCACGATCCTGGGTTTCTTCGCCGGCTTCTCGGGCGAGTTTATCGTTAAGGGCGCCGAGGCCCTGGGCGTGCCCGTCAAGCCCGTGTGGACCGACGGCATCACGCGCGTCACCGTGTTCCTCAATGCCGGCCACGACACCGAGTACAACATGGTCAACGCCGGTGCCGCCATCAACGAGGCCAACGAGCAGGAGATGTTTGAGCTTATCGATTCGCTCGATGACATGACCTGCCTGGGCATTAGTGGCGCGCTGCCTCCCAACACTTCCGAGGGCTTCTTGGCCGAGGTCCTGCGCCGCGTCAAGGCCAAGGGAGCCGAGTTCGTCCTCGACATCTCGAGCCATCAGCTGGCAGACCTCATTGCCATGGAGCCGCTGCTGATCAAGCCCAATGACGACGAGCTGCTCGACATCTTTGGCATTAAGGTGAGCGGTGGCGACGACGAGTCCGTCTAGGGCGCGATGGCCGAGCTGCACGCCAAGGGCGCCAAGAACGTGCTGCTGACCCTCGGTGGCGACGGCGCGTATTTTTTTAAAGGTGAGCAGATCTGGTTTGTCAACCGCACCTTCGACGTCAAGCTGCTGTCGACGGTGTGCGCCGGCGATTCCTCGCTCGCTGCCTTCCTGTCCGTGTGGCACGACGCTCCCGAGCGCGTCGAGGATGCCCTGCGCCTTTCGATGGCTACCGGCGCCAACGTGGTCGAGTGCCCCGGTCTGGGCGATTTTGCCAAGGTGGACGAATATAAGAAGCACATCGAGGTTCGCCAGGTCTGCTAGTTCCGGCACCTTGTCTGAATAGTTTGATTATTTCGCATCCGTCTTAGACTAGGACGGATGCGTTTTTGTTTATCGGACTTGCGTGTGCAGTGGAGGCTGTTTCTTGCTAGACTTCTTGCAGACGCAATCGATAGCCAATTTGATAGTCTCAGGAGGCCTCAGGTATGTGCAATGTTTCGCTCAACGGTACGCAACCGTCCGATGCCTCCATCCGTGTCCTGCGCGCGCTCGAGGCAGCCGGTCTTGAGGCTTGGTACGTTGGCGGTTGGGTGCGCGACGCCCTGATGGGATGCCCCAGCCACGATGTTGATATGTGCTGTAGCGGCCTGTGGCAGGAGTCCAAGGTGGCGCTCGAGGCCGCTGATATTGCGGTAGTGGAGTCGGGTATTAAATTTGGCGGAATCACGGCTATTTCCGATGGCGAGCGTATCGAGGTCACTACGTACCGTCTGGATGGCTTTTACACCGATGGTCGCCATCCCCAGAGTGTGGAGCGTGCTGCCTCGCTCGAGGACGATTTGGCGCGCCGCGACTTTACCGTCAACGCCATGGCCTGGCATCCCGAGCGCGGGCTTGTCGACCGCTACGACGGCCAGGGTGACTTGGAGCGCAAGCTGATTCGCACTGTCGGCGATCCCAGGCGTCGCTTTAACGAGGACGCCCTGCGCATGCTGCGTGCGGTGCGCTTTGCCTGCCGTCTGGACTTTATGATTGAGCCCGAGACCAAGCGTGCGCTTGCCGAGTGCGCGTCGCTGCTCGATGCCGTGGCGCGTGAGCGTGTGGGTATTGAGCTCGAGGGCATTCTTTCGACCGGTCATGGGGGAGACGCGATGCTCCGCTATCCCGAGCTCATCTGCGCCGCCGTGCCCGAGTTGGCAGCGGGTCGCGGGTTTGATCAGCGCAGTGTCTATCATGCGTTTAACGTCTACGTGCATATCGCCCGTGTGCTGACGGTGGCGGGGGAGCTCGCGCTGTGTGACGGCGTCGCGCCCACGTGGAGCCTTATGTGGGCGGAGTTTTTGCACGATGTGTACAAGCCCGAGTGCTTCACGGTCGATCACGCCGGCAGCGGACACTTCTACGGTCATCCCGAGCTCGGCGCCAAGAAGGCGCGCGTCATTATGGATCGCCTGGCCCTCTCGCACGACTTGGTGCGCGACGTGTGCCTGCTCATCAAATACCATGACAAGCCGCTGCGCCCCGAGCGCTCCTGCCTGCTCAATATGATGCGCGCGCTTTCGGGTGAGGGCGTCGACACGGCCCGCCTGATTGACGAGCTCATGGACCTTAAGCGTGCCGACACACTTGGCAAGGCCCCGTCGTGCTTCTATTATGTTGAGACGATTGAGGAGATGCGCGCGCTGG
>CAJMJM010000146.1 GCA_905213725.1 Collinsella aerofaciens | reverse complement strand
CGGGTGCGGGCCCGGGGCCCGGCGGCGGCCTCGGCGCTGCGCGCCTGCCGCCGTTGGGGACTGTGGGGTGCGGCCGGCAGCTGCGGCGCTTCGAGCCTGCTGCCTTGGGTGACTTTGGGGTTGGGGTGAATCGGGGTCTAATACTTTCCCGAGAAGTGAACGACCTGATTTGGACCCCCGAAGCATTGGCATATTTTGACCGCTATTTCCTGCGGTTTTGCAGTACGAATCCTGCGGTTTTGCGGTCTAAAGGTGTGGATGCTCTGGGGCTTCGTTTTTACTCGTTCACTTCTCGGGAAAAGTATTAGAGCTCAGCTGGTAGGGGCACCGCTTTGGCGCCGAAGCTTCGCGTCTTCTTCGCTTGATTGGGAAAAACAGCCTCGCTGAAGTAATTGCGAGCCCGCCCGGACGTATCTGCGGGGGTTGCCTGCACAGTTCGCGGTATTATGTTGCGGAGTTTTGAAAGGAGCCGCTGGTGGTCACGACGACGTTTGCTTCGCCTTTGGGCGAAATCCTGCTTGCCGCTGATAGCCGCGGTTTGACAGGGCTTTGGTTTGAGGGTCAGGAGCATTTTGGCTCTACGCTGCTCAAAGAAGATACGGAGCATGTCGAGGGTTCCGATGCGGTTTCTGGTGCTGGCGGGATGTCTTCGGTGAGTCCGGCAAATGGTGCGGCTTCTTCGGTGCTTGAGCGTTCTTGGGCTTGGCTGAATGCTTATTTTGCGGGGCAGGAGCCTCGGTTTACGCCGCCGTTGCATTTGATTGGCACGGCGTTTCAGCGTGAGGTTTGGTTTGAGCTGCTCTCTATCCCGCGTGGCGAGGTCGCTACGTATGGCGAGATCTCCCAGCGTGTTGCGGCTCGACATCGTGTGCCGGGAAATGAAGCGCCCGTTGTATCTCCTCGCGCGGTGGGGGCTGCGGTCGCTCGCAACCCTATTTCGATCATCGTGCCGTGCCATCGTGTAGTTGCCGCCGACGGATCGCTCAACGGATATGCCGGCGGTCTTGACCGCAAAGAGTGGCTGCTTCGGCTTGAGGGCGCGTACGAGGAATAGTGCCCGAACAATTTGCATAACTAGGATGCCGCGAAAGGACGAGTCACTGTCCCTTCGCGGCTAGCATGCGTCCAGGCGCTCGGTGTCTGCGCCTTAAGTTTGGCTAAGCCATATCCTGCGTATTTAAAAACGCGCAGGTTGAGCGGCTAAGGCTGCGCTAAGGCGGTTGACGGTGCGCTATTATCGGCAGTATCGAAACCTGTAGAGCCGTGCGCCAAAGGAACAACTATGAAGCTGATGCTTGCCGAGGACGAACCTGGCCTCTCCCGCGCCCTTACCGCGATCCTTCAACATAGCGACTACGAGGTCGATACCGCGCTCGACGGTCTGACGGCACTCGAATATCTACTCGCCAACGACTATGACGCCGCGATCCTGGACATCATGATGCCCGGCATGGATGGTATCGAGGTACTCAAGCGCACGCGTGAGGCCGGCAAACGCCTGCCCATCATCATGCTTACGGCCAAAAGCGAGGTGTCCGATAAGGTCGAGGGCCTGGACGCCGGCGCCAACGATTACCTGACTAAGCCGTTCGCCGCCAAGGAACTGCTCGCTCGCATTCGTGCCATGACGCGTGCCGTGACGGCAATTGACGCCACGACGCTCAGTGTGGGCAACGTCCGCCTCGACACGGCGGCTTGCACGCTTATAGGTCCCTTGGGCGAGGAACACCTAGCCAATCGTGAGTTTCAGCTTATGGAACTCTTTATGCGCAACGCCGGCACGCGCATGCCCACCGAGCGTCTGATGCTCGATGTTTGGGGCGAGGACGCGCCCGAAGGTGCCAACGTGGTGTGGGTCTATATTTCGTACCTGCGCAAAAAGCTGACGGCGCTGGGTGCCAACGTGGCCATCCGCGCATCGCGCAACCAGGGGTATTCACTCGAGGTTGTCGAGGAAGGCGAGCAGGCGTGAGCGTGCGCACGCGGTGTAAGCGCATGACGGAACAGTTTCGTGCTGCCTCGAGCGGTGCAGGGCGGGCAAATGCTGTTGACGCATTGGGCCGCCGCCTGCGTCGCAAGTTTATCCTCGTTGCCATGGGCGCCGTGACCGTGGTGCTCACGCTCATCATTGCCGGCATCAACATCGTTAATTATTCGCATGTCTGTAAAATGGCCGATGCGCGCTTGGACTACATTGTGGCGGGCAAGGGCGGCATTGATGGGGAGGATGAGCCCGCCAACGATCTCAACCAGGATATGGGTGCCGGTAAAGTTGCTGCCGGTAATCGGGCGGCCGTTCGCGATGGTCATTTTGAAGGCATGACGGCGGAGTCTCCCTTCGACACGCGCTACTTTACGGTGTCGATTGCCGGCGGGCAGGTGACCGATGTCAATACCGCCCGCATTGCCGCGGTGGGCGCCAAGCGTGCTGCACGCATCGCTGCAGGACTGTATTCCAAGGGTTTGACCTCGGGCTTTTCTGGTAACTACCGCTATACGGTTACGGTTCAGGGCGACGAGACAACCTATGTATTCGTCGACTGTTCACGCGAGCTTGCAAGCTTTCATTCGTTTTTGAGCGCGAGCGTAGCGATCAGCTGCATTGGCTGGCTGGCGGTATTGGCGATTGTGACGGTGGCCTCGGGTGCTGTAATTCGGCCGATGGTCGAGAGCTATAGCAAGCAGAAGCGCTTCATTACCGACGCGAGCCACGAGATTAAGACGCCGCTGGCTGTAATTGATGCCGCCAATGAGGTACAAGAGATCGAGAGCGGCGAGAGCGAGTGGACGCAGAGCATTCACGAGCAGGTCGCGCGGCTGACGGCGCTGACGGAGCGTCTGGTGTTCCTGGCGCGTATGGACGAGGGTTCGGCCGGCTTTACCATGACATCGATCGATCTTTCGGAGTCCGCGGACAAGGCTGCGGCGCCGTTTGAATCAGTGGCGGTTTCGCGCGGCAAGCGTCTGTCGACTTCGATTGCGAGCGGCGTGCGGGCTCATGCCGACGCTGCAGCGGTAGCGCAGGTGGTTGAGTTGCTGCTGGACAACGCCACGCGCTACGCAAGCGAGGACAGCGTGATCGAGCTGAGCCTGCGCGCAGCCTCGCGCGGTCGGGGTAAGGGCGCCGCCGAGTTTGTCGTATCGAACGCCGTGGACGAGCTGCCCGAAGGCGACCTGGACCGATTGTTTGACCGCTTCTATCGTGCAGACGTATCGCGCAGCTCCAAGACGGGCGGCTCGGGCGTGGGTCTATCCGTCGTGCGCGCCATCGCCGAAGCCCATGGCGGCTCCGCTACCGTATCCGGCCACGATCATCAGATCGTCTTCACCGTCCGCCTCTAAAACCTGCCAAAATAAACCTGTCCCTTTTTGGTCGGTGCGAAATGGGTAATACTAAAGAGTTATCCGACCAGATGGGAATTAATCGATGGCTTATATCGAATTTAAAGACGTCATCAAGGCGTACGGCGAGGGCGATGCCCGCATTCACGCGCTCGACGGCGCGAGCTTTACCGTTGAACGCGGTGAGCTCGCCATTATCCTGGGCGCCTCGGGTGCCGGCAAGACCACGGCGCTCAACATCCTGGGCGGTATGGACACGGTAACCTCCGGCACCGTAACGGTGGACGGGCGCGACGTGAGCTCCGCCAACGAGGCGCAGCTCGTGGAATACCGCCGTGCCGACGTCGGCTTTGTCTTCCAGTTCTACAATCTGGTCCCCAACCTGACGGCGCTCGAAAACGTCGAGCTCGCGGCACAGATTTGCCCCGATTCGCTCGATGCCGAGCAAACGCTTCGTCAGGTTGGCCTGGGCGAGCGCCTCGCCAACTTCCCCGCGCAGCTTTCGGGCGGCGAGCAGCAGCGCGTGTCCATTGCCCGCGCACTGGCAAAGAACCCCAAGCTGCTTCTGTGCGACGAACCCACGGGCGCGCTCGACTATAAAACCGGCAAGCAGATTTTGCAGCTGCTGCAGGATACCTGCCGCAAGCAGGGCATTACGGTCATCATCATCACGCACAACTCCGCGCTGGCGCCCATGGCCGATCGCCTGATCCGCTTTAAGAGCGGCCGCGTGGAGAGCGAGACGGTCCAGCAAAATCCCGTGCCTATCGAGACGATCGAGTGGTAGCGCCCATGGATCAGGACCGCCAAAACAGCCTACGCCGCGACG
>CAJMJM010000145.1 GCA_905213725.1 Collinsella aerofaciens | reverse complement strand
CGGCGTTGAGCCCCAAGTGCTGCCAATTCGTGGCGGCACCGACGGCGCCCAGCTGTCGTTCCGCGGTCTGCCCTGCCCCAACCTTTCCACCGGCGGCTATTGCTACCACGGCGTCAACGAGTTCGTCCCGGTCAGTTCGCTCGTCAAGATGACCGACGTCCTGCAGGAGCTCGTCGCCCGCTTTGCATAAGCCTGGCTGCATAAGCCCAAAAGACGAATCGCCCCGTCCTCAACCGAGAACGGGGCGATTTTTTTGCTGCAACGAGAACAGGTTGACGCACGCCAGCCTCTTAACGCAAGGAGTGTCCCAAACTGCCGGCACATAAGAAACGTCCCCAAGTGCCAAGTGCATCAAGAGTGTCCCCTTTGACCAGTCGTTTAAGAACGTCCCCAATGACTAACGTCGCAGGTTGAGGACGGGCAGCGAGCGGGTCGCATTTGAGACAAGGTGACGTGAAACGAAAGGGCGCTGACCTTCTGGTCGCGCCCTTGAAGTTGAACGTCAGATTGTCCAAATGCGGCCCGCGCAGCGTCAAGCGGTTACGCGGTTTGGTAAAACCGCGTAACTTAGTAGTTGGTCTCGTAGCCGTTACCGTCGCCGGTGGGCTCTTCGTAGTAGTCCGAATCGCTCGAATCGCCTGAGTCATCGGAATCGTCAGAGCTGACCGATGAAGTTGCGGTACCGTTTGCGTAGTCGTCAGACGTGTTGTTGTTCAGGTCGCCGATCGTAGAACTGGAACCGTCGGAAAAACCCATGGTGTTGGGACCCTTGGGATCCTTGCCGGCATCGACGCGCTCCATCATTTCCTTGAGCTCGTCCTCGTAGACAAAGACGTAGCTCACACCGTCGATCATGGTGCTGTCGTCGGCGTACGAGGGCAGGTTGGCCGAGTAGATACCGTCGACATCCATACCGCGCATGGCGTTGACCGTAGCCACGATATCCTGAACGCTCATATCGGTTACGAGCATATCGGACAGCGAATTAACCAGGCCAAAGATCTTTGTGGCATCGAAGTTATTGAGAATCTGGTTGGCAAGGGCGCCAAGCACCTGACGCTGGTGGCGCATGCGCGTGTAATCGCCGTCGGCATAGGTGTAGCGGCAGCGGGCATAGGTAAGAGCGGTAGCGCCGTCCATATGCTGCTGACCAGCGGTAATCTTAATATCCAGATGCTCGGGATCGTCGACGTCGTCGGTCGCGTTGATGTCGATACCGCCAACCGAATCAATAAGCGACTGCATGCCGTCAAAGCTGACCTCGGCATAGTGAGAAATCTGCACGCCGCACAGCTCGTTGACCGCCTGGACCATGGCCTCGGCGCCGCCAACGGTGTGGCAGGCGTTGATCTTCATGGTCTCGCCCTTGTACACGACCTTGGTGTCGCGCGGAACGGAAATGAGCGTCGCCAGCTTTTGCGTGGGGTCGATGCGTGCCAGGATAATCGAGTCGGCACGATACGTATCCTCGCCCGGACGACCGTCGGTACCAAGAAGCAACACGTAGAACGGATCTTTTGCCTCATTGGTATCGACCAGAATCTGGCGCAGGTTGTTGGTAATGACATTGGAGTCGCCAAGCTTGCCCATGATAGTGGCAAACCACAGACCCGCAGCAGTCGTGGCGCTCAGCAGCACGCCGAGTACGGCGATGAGAGCTACGCGGCGAACCGTGCGGCCGCGACGGCGCTGACGGGCGCGCTCGGAATAGCGTGCGACATTGTCGCGGCTGTAGATCTTGGCCTGCGCACCAGTCGAGGGTCTTCGGGTGTTATCCGCTAGGGGTTTCTTGTTAAACATAGGCAATCTGCATTAGTAGATGACGGGATCGGGAACGGTGGCATGTTCGACATGCGCGCCAAGCGCCTGCAGCTTTTCGACAAACTGCTCGTAGCCACGTTTGATGTGATGGATGGCCGAGACCTCGGTAACGCCATCGGCGATAAGACCGGCAACCACAAGCGCTGCGCCGCCACGCAGGTCGGGCGAGGTGACCTGTGCGCCCGAGAAGCCCTTGACGCCGTGAATCATGGCGTGATGGCTCTCGATACGAATATCGGCACCCATACGCACGAGCTCGGAGGCGAACATAAAGCGGTTCTCGAAGATGTTCTCGGTAATTACGGAGCTTCCGTCGGCAAGGGCCGAAAGCACCATGATCTGCGCCTGCATGTCGGTCGGGAAACCCGGGAACGGAAGCGTCTGGATATCGACAGGCCTGATGCGCTCGACGCGATTGACGTGGACGCCGTTCTCGATACGCTCGCACTCGATGCCCATAAGTTCCATCTTTTTGAGCACCATTCCCAGGTGGATGGGGCAGAAGCCCGTAACATCGACGCCGCGCTCATCGGCCATGAGGGCGCCGGCGACGATAAAGGTGCCGGCCTCGATGCGGTCACCCACCACGCAATGGGTAACGGGATGCAGCTCCTCCACGCCCTCGATGGTCACGACGGGCGTGCCTGCGCCGACGATCTTGGCACCCATCTCGTTGAGCATGTTGGCGAGGTCGACGATCTCGGGCTCGCGGGCGGCATTGTCGATAACCGTGGTGCCCTGCGCGCGCACGGATGCCATAATGAGGTTCTCGGTCGCACCGACACTGGCGAACTCGAGCGTGACGGTGGTACCGCGCAGACCTTGGGGCGCATTAGCGTTGATGTAACCGTGGGCGGTATCGAACTCAACGCCCAGGGCCTCAAGACCAAGAATGTGCATATCGATCAAGCGAGCAACCAGGTTGCAGCCTCCCGGCATAGCGATCTTGGCGCGATGGAAGCGACCCAGCAGGGGTCCCATCACGGCGGTGGAAGCACGCATCTTGGCAACGAGCTCGTAGGGGGCCTCCCAAGAATCGACCTGAGAGGTATCAATCTCGAGCGTGTGCTCGTCGAGAACATCGATCGTAGCGCCCATGCCCTTGAGCACCTTGCCCATCACGTGGACATCGGAAATATCGGGCACGTTCTGCAGCGTCGTCTTGCCCGGCGCCAGAAGCGTTGCCGCCATGAGTTTGAGTGCGGAGTTCTTGGCACCCGAGACGGGCACGGAGCCTCCGATGGCGTGGCCACCCTCAACGCGGATAATATCCAAGGTCTACCCTTTCAAAAAGCATGCCCGGGATGGCTGGGCCATCCCGGGCATGATGTGTTCGCAAATGGTCGAACGCTAAATCGTTTGACTATTGGGCAAGCTTGAGCTTACACCATGCGATTTCATTATAGAGGTAGGCGCGGCGTGCATCATCCTCCGACAAATTACCCAGCTTCTCTTCAAAACCTTGAATATCAGCTTTAAGCTTGTCGGCATCGACGGTCGCCAAATCGCAAGCGCGCTCGGCGAGAACGGTCACGACATCGTCCGCAACCTGGGCATAGCCGCCGGCCACGGCAAACGTGTGGTCGACAGTGCCCATGGCCTTATCGGAAACGCGAACGTAACCGCGGTCGATCGTGCAGATCTCGCTGGAGTGAGCAGGCAGAACGCCAAACTCGCCATCCGTGGACGGAATCGACACAAACGCAGCGTCGCCCTCATAGGCGCAGCTCACGGGGCACACGATGCGGATACGCATAACCTACTTCTCCCCCATCTTGCGGGCGCGCTCGCGCACGTCCTCAATCGTGGAAGCATAGCGGAAAGCCTGCTCGGGCAGGTCATCGGCCTTGCCGTCGACAATCTCGGCGAAAGAGCGGACGGTATCCTCGACGCGGACGTAGACACCGGGGTTGCCGGTGAACTTCTCGGCGACGTGGAAGGACTGCGAGAGGAACTGCTGAATCTTACGGGCACGGTTGACCGTAAGGCGCTGCTCCTCGGACAGCTCGTCCATACCCAGAATGGCGATAATGTCCTGAAGGTCGGAGTACTCCTGCAGGAGCTCCTGGACCTTGACGGCGACACGGTAGTGCTCCTCGCCGACGATCGAGGGATCGAGAGCGTCGGAGGAAGATGCGAGCGGGTCGATAGCCGGGAACAGGCCGAGCGACGAAATGCTACGCGAAAGAACCGTGGTGGCGTCGAGGTGCGTAAACGTCGTGGCAGGCGCCGGGTCGGTCAGGTCGTCGGCGGGGACGTAGACAGCCTGGACGGAGGTAATGGAGCCCGTCTTGGTCGAGGTAATGCGCTCCTGGAGGTCGCCCATCTCGGTTGCCAGCGTGGGCTGGTAA
>CAJMJM010000144.1 GCA_905213725.1 Collinsella aerofaciens | reverse complement strand
TCTTTGATATCGAGATTCCTATGGAGCGTGTCACCGAGATTAAAGAGGGTGGCAAGCGTGAGACCAAGGATTCCAAGATTTTCCCGGGTTATGTCCTTGTCCGCATGGAGATGGATGATGATGCTTGGACGTGTGTTCGTAACACGCCTGGCGTCACCGGTTTCCTAGGCGGCAACGGCAAGCCCGCTCCGCTTTCCCGCGACGAGTACAACAAGATGACTCGTCGTCCCGGTAAGGGCGATTCGCCCAAGCGCACCTCGGTTGATATTGAGGACGGTACGTCCGTCCGCGTCACAGATGGCCAGCTTACCGACTTTGATGGCAAGGTCTCCGAGGTTAACACCGAGGCTGGCAAGCTCAAGGTCACGCTGATGATCTTTGGCCGCGAGACGCCGGTCGAGCTCGACTTTAACCAGGTCGCTGTCATCGCTTAAGTTTTCGTCCGTTCGCGCGAGCGTGCTTCTTCTGTGACTGCTCATCTCAGGAGTGCTTCTAACACGTGCGTGCTTACGATATAGCAAGTACTTCACACTCGTGATTCGAAAGGAATGACCATGGCTGAGAAGAAGGTTGCCAACGTCATTAAGCTCCAGATTCCTGCTGGTGCAGCAAACCCTGCTCCTCCCGTCGGCCCCGCCCTGGGCGCTGCTGGCGTGAACATCATGCAGTTCTGCCAGGCCTTTAACGCCGAGACGCAGGACAAGAAGGGTGACATCATCCCCGTTGAGATCTCTGTCTACGAGGACAAGTCCTTCTCCTTCATCACCAAGACCCCGCCGGCGGCTCACCTTATCAAGAAGGAGCTGAACCTCAAGTCTGGTTCCGCTAAGCCCCAGGCTGACAAGGTTGGTCAGCTCTCCCAGGAGCAGCTCACCAAGATCGCCGAGATCAAGATGCCGGACCTCAATGCCAACGACATTGACGCCGCCAAGAAGATCATCGCCGGTACCGCCCGTTCCATGGGCGTCACCATCGCTGAATAGCGATTTCTTATGGTAACGGCGTGTGCTCCGACCGGGGCGCCCGTTAAATGTGTGCAATAGGGCACACGATACGATGTGGGAGGGCTCACGCCCGTTTAACCACAGGAGGTAATGCACATGGCTAAGCATGGTAAGAGCTATAACGCCGCTGCCGAGAAGATCGACCGCGCCACGCTCTACACCCCCCTTCAGGCTGCCAAGCTCATCAAGGAGCTCGACACCGCCAAGTTCGACGAGACCGTCGAGGCTCACTTCCGTCTGGGCATCGATACTCGTAAGGCTGACCAGAACATCCGTGGTTCCATCTCCCTGCCCCACGGCACCGGCAAGACCGTTCGTGTTGCCGTCTTCGCCGAGGGCGAGAAGGCCCGTGAGGCTGAGGCTGCCGGCGCCGACATCATCGGTTCCGACGAGCTCGTCGCCCAGATTCAGAAGGGCGAGATCAACTTCGACGCCGCTATCGCTACGCCGAACATGATGGCCAAGGTTGGCCGCATCGGTAAGATCCTTGGTCCCCGTGGCCTCATGCCGAACCCCAAGCTCGGCACCGTGACCATGGACGTCGCCAAGATGGTCTCCGAGCTCAAGGCTGGCCGCGTTGAGTACCGCGCCGACCGCTACGGCATCTGCCACGTGCCCCTGGGCAAGAAGTCCTTCTCTGAGCAGCAGCTCGTCGAGAACTACGCTGCCCTGTACACCGAGATTCTGCGCGTCAAGCCCTCTTCTGCTAAGGGCAAGTACGTCAAGTCCATCTCCGTGTCTTCCACCATGGGCCCTGGCGTCAAGGTCGATCCCGCTGTCCAGCGTGACTTCCTGGCTGAGTAACTGCTAGTTACTGCCTGAGTACAGCAAGCATTGCTAAAGAAACCCGGTTCTGCCTTGTGCAGGACCGGGTTTCTTGCTATCGCGTCAAAAGCACCATAAAGGGGACAGTGTCCCCTTTATGGTGGTTACCAGGGTGTTCTGGCTGTTGAAGACTCGATGGCTTCGTGGCGTTTGAGCTCGCGGCGCATGGTTTGTGAGTTGAGCCAAGCTGCTTGCCAGCCGCGGATGGGGTAGTGCGTCTGGTCGAGCTCAAACTGCGTATAGCCGCAGGCGTTGATGATCGTCGTTCCACACACATGCTGACGCTCGCGCTGAAAATCGCAACCGTAGCTTTGGTGCACATGCCCGTGCACCATGTAGTCGGGATTCCAGGATTCGAGTGCTGTGTTAAAACACTCGAATCCTCGATGCGGCAGATCGTCCAGATCACCCATACCGGCGGCGGGTACATGGGTAAGCAGAATGTCGCACCCGCCGACCATCCTAACCTTACGCGACAGCTTACGCATGCGCTTGGACATCTCGCGTTCGGTGTACATGTTGGCGCCGTCGCGATAACGCATGGACCCGCCAAGGCCCGCAATGCGAATCCCTCGGTACGTGTACACGCTGTCCTCTACGCAGATACATCCACCCGGTGCATGACGTGCGTAGCGGTCATCGTGATTGCCGCGCACGTAGATGAGCGGTTTGTTGATGACCGTAACCAAAAACTCAAGATAGTCCGGGTCCAGATCGCCGGCGGACAAAATCAGGTCGACTCCCTCAAAGCGTTCCTTGCGAAAGCACTCCCAAAGGCATCGTTCTTCGGTATCGGCTATGGCAAGGATTTTCATAGGGCAGGGACTTTCGGCTCATCGTCGAGCTGCGGAATGGTGCCTACCACGTTGTCCGCCAGCCAATTCATCTCGACAATCTGCGTGCTCGGCAGCGGAGGGAAGCCTTCGATCTGTACCACGCCGTTCTGGCTGTGGAGCTCGCCGCCAAAGGGGTTGATGGATCCCACAACAATGCCGTTGCGGAGCAACTGCACGAGTTTGCGCGTTTGGTAGGGTAGGCCCGGAGCGTAACGGATGTCGATAACGCCGGAGCTCATGCCATACCAGTAGTTGACAGCGCGCACTTGGTTGTCGTCGCTGGTCTCGTCCCACGTGCCGTGAAGAAGGCTGCGAACGATGAGCTCGTAGTAACGGCCCCAGTTCCATACGGGCATGGCGATGCCGGTGACTTTGCCGTCGACCAAGCGGTGAAGCCCGTAGGCCGTTGGGTCTTCGAGCGACTTTGACATGTCAGCGCCGGTCATGACGCTTACGCCTTCGCGGCACATGGCTTCGGCAAGACCACCGGCGGGAACATCGCCCCAGGTGAGGATGACCTGCGCGCGCGGGTCGAGCAGCGAGGCGCCAATCGCAAAGGCGTTGATCTCGCTGAGTGCGCCCGAGGCGAAGACCGACGCGTGGTAACCGATGCGGTGGTTGTCCGCCATGCTGGCCGCAAGGGCGCCCAGCAGAAACTTGGCCTCGTACATCTTGCCAAAGTACGAACGGACGCTTTGATGGGGAAGGCCGATAGAGCAGTTGAGGAACCGAACCCGGGGATACTCAACGGCAGCCCTGAGCGTGTATTCCATCAGGCGGTGCGAGGTCGAGAAGATGACGTTTGCTCCATGTTTGACAGCCGTTTCCACGGCGGCGTAGAACACATCCGGATCGTGACAGTCCTCGAACGCCTCGGTGCGCACGATACCGCCAAAGTGCTCATCGAGATACTGACGCCCTTGGTCGTGCAGGCTGTCCCAGCTCGACGTCGCACAGGGGAACTCATGGATAAAGGCGATGCGCAGGGGGTTGGCCGTCGAGTAGACGGTCTTGCCCATAAAGAAGTTGAGCACGCCAGAGGTGGACTTGGCGGGCGTCTCCTCCTCGTCGCCGCTCGGTGCTTCGACAAGATCGACCTTGTCCTCGTCATTTTTGCCGGCAATAACCAGCTCGCGCCAGATCTTGCACAGGCGGTTTACGACGATATCCGTCGGCGTATCCAGCAGGCGGTCCTGGTTGTACACATTGAGGTAGACGAGCATGGCGTCGGCGGGCGTAATGTCCAGGTGGTCGCCGCCTGCGCGAAGGTAGGCGCGCTTAAAGAGCAGGAAGGTGTGGCGCAGGTTGTCGACCTTATTCTGCGGCCATGTTTCGATAAGGTTCTGACCGAGCATCTTGGCGAGCGTCTCGTAGCTTCCCTCACGCGAGAACTCGATCTCGTATAGGGGGCAGACGCGCCAAAACGCGCAGAACTCGTCGTACAGGCGGCTTTCGACGGAATCCCATGTGCCGGGGTAGAGACGGGTGACCTTGGCCGAAACCGTCGGAGCGTCCAGGAATTTGAGGACACTGACGCGGTTGTTGCCTTCCCG
>CAJMJM010000143.1 GCA_905213725.1 Collinsella aerofaciens | reverse complement strand
AACGCCGCAGGCAAGGTAGGCTTCCTTGGCAACATCAATAAGCTCGGGATAGTCACGAACGATTTCGGCCATATTTCGATACTGCTGCTTAATCTCGACCGTCACGCGCTCCTCACCCAGACGTTGGTTGAGCATCGAGGCGGCAGCATCAATAAGGTCGAGTTTCTGCTGGAACTTGGCGGCGTCATGGTCGCGGACGATATAGCGCGCTGTGGCGTGATCGACGGTCGCAGATACACCCTCAAGGTGATAAAAGCCCTCGTAGCCTTCCGTATACTCCGGGCGCTGCACGTAGGGGAGCAACGCGTTGAAGTCGCAGAATAGATTGCCTGCGTTGACCATACGGCCCTTGGCGTCGCCCGGGTGGATGGACTGGCCCTCAAAGCGGACGGTCGCCTCGGCGGCGTTAAAACACTCCCACTCCAGCTCGCCGATGGGGCCGCCGTCGACCGTGTAGGCGTACTTACAGCCAAAGGTATCGATATCCAACAGCTCGGCTCCGTGGCCGATCTCCTCGTCAGGGCAGAAGCAAATGCCGAGTGCGGGATGGGGCAGAGAAGGGTCATGAGCGATACGCGCGACAAGCGACATGATCTCGGCGACGCCTGCCTTGTCGTCCGCGCCCAGCAGCGTAGTGCCATCGCTGCAGACCAGGTCCTCACCCGCGAGGTCGTTCAGGGCGGGAAGCTTGGCGGTACTCATGGCAACGGGCTTACCGTCAACCGTGCCGCAGACCAGGTCGCCGCCTTCGTAGTGTACGATATGCGGCTTCACGCCGGCGCCCGGTGCAACTTCGGTGGTGTCGAGATGGGCGATCAGGCCCAGGGCGGGCTTGTCCTCAGCGCCCGCACTTGCGGGGATATGCGCGCAGACATAGGCGGGCTCGGTCACGTGGGCATCTTCCGCACCAAGCTCGCGCAGCTCTTCAGCCAGCACGTTGGCAAGGTCAAACTGAACGGCGCTCGAGGGTACCTGGTCGCAGTTTGCATCCTCGGACTGCGTGTTGATCTGGACGTAGCGCAAAAAGCGCTCGAGGACATCGGGGTTCGTGGTGGTGTTTTCCATAAAGACCGCTCCAATCTTGGTCGTCGTGTGCAACAAGAACTCTAGCACGGTATGCCACGGCATACCGCGACGCTTGGATGGGGTAGAATCAGCCATTGAATGCAGAAGGGACGGAAGATCATGGATACGACAAATAGCTCGCGCGAACTACACCTGACGGTGGCGAACGAAGACTACTTGGAGTGCATGGTTCGCATTGAAAGCGAAGAGGGGGAAACCAACGGCGTTCGATCGGTCGACATCGCGCAGCGCCTTGGCGTCTCCAAGGCATCGGTCAATAAAGCGGTTTCGGCTCTCAAGGCATCCGAGCTTGTCGAGCAATCGCACTACGGCAAGGTGATCCTGACCGATCGCGGCCGCGAGGTTGGCACGGCTATCTGGTACCGTCATCGCCTCATCCGCACGTTTTTGGTTCAGGAGCTCGGTGTCGAATTTGAACGAGCCGATTCCGAGGCCTGCATGATGGAGCATGCGCTATCCGAGGACACGATGAGCCGCTGGCTCGCCTATCTCGAAAAGCAGGGAATCAGCGTCGAGGAATAGCGGGATATATATGGATACGAGTTATTACAACCGCTTTGGTGCCGAGGAACTTACGCGCCGCTTGTCGAGCGAGACCTTGTTGGCGCAGGGCCCCATGGGCAGTGTTCTGTTGAGTGAGTACGATGCCGCCGACATTCCACCAGCGTTTTGGAATCTGGCAGAGCCGCAGACCGTTTCTCGTATCCATCGCTTGTATGTCGCCGCCGGCGCGCAGGTGCTCATTACCAACACCTTTCAGGCATCAAGCTATGCCCTCAAGCACGACCAGATTGCGCCGTCCGTGGCGGAGGTCAATCGCGGGGCCGTCGACGATGCCCGCCAGGCGCACCCTCAGCTGCTGCTGGGCTCGATGGGCCCGATCGGTATTGAGTGGTTTGCCGAGGACTCTGCCGAGTATCGTGAAATCCGAGGCATTGCGCGCGAACAGGCGCACGCCTTGCTCAATGCTGGTGTTGACGGTCTGCTGATCGAGACGGTGACGTCTATCCGTAATCTGCAGCCCATGCTTGCCGGCGTCCGAGATGCCGCCGACGGCATGCCTGTTCTGGTGAGTTTTGTCGTTGACGATAAAGGCGACCTGCTGGGCGATGGCCTCAACATCGAGGCAGCCGTTTTGTACGCCGAAAAACACGGCGCAAACTCGGTTGGTGTTAATTGCTGTTCGCTTGCGGCCGCGAATGCGGCGGTGCCCAGGATGGTTGCATCGGCGACTACTCCCGTTACGGTGCGTCCCAACGTAGGCGATCCAGTCCAGACTCAGGATGGCCCCGTATGGCACGAGAATCCCGAAGCTTTCGCGCGCGCATGCATCGAATGGAGACATGCCGGCGCCGCAATGGTGGGCAGTTGCTGTGGAACCACGGCAATCACTACGGCAGCGATGGCCGAGGCGCTCGATATATAAAGGGCAAAACCGCTCCATACGGGGCGGTTTTTTTTATTGCTTGCATGTCCTCGGCAGCATTTGCCCAAATGGTGAATGCTGGTGCCGGCAGGTTGCCGAGTGCGTGTTGCGGGTATACCTCACGCGTACCATGATCCAAACACTGTGAGGTGTCTGCGCGTGTGCGCGATAATTCATTTTGGAACTGACGGTTGGCGCGCTCGCGTCGATGAGGACTTCACTGCCGATAACGTTGCCCGTATCGCCGATGCCGTCGGCGAGTTGTGGCAAAAGACCAATCCGGGCAAAACGGTATATATAGGGTTCGACACCCGGCCCCTGGCGAGCGAGTTCGCTGAGCTCGCGGCGGGCGTGCTAGCAGCGCACGGGCTGGACGCCGTGCTCGCTTCGCGACCTGTTCCGACCCCTGCCCTTACGTGGGCGGCGGCTTATGACGGTGAGGCGTGCGGCGCGCTCATGGTGACGGGGTCCCATCATCCGCAGGGTTATCTGTGCCTCAAGATTCGCATGGGTGACGGCTCGACCGCCAACCAGGATGTCATCGAAGAGCGCGAAGAGACCATGGCTCCCGAGCCAATGGGGATCGAGGGGCAATATCGCACCGCGGATATCATTCCTGACTATATGCAGGCGGTGGCATCGTTTGTCGATGCCGAAGCCATCCGCGGCGCGCACCTGCGCGTGGTTGTCGATCCCATGGGCGGCGCAGCCCAGGGTTATCTAGCCGACTTGCTGCGCGAGCTTGGCGTTGAGGTGCACGAGATTCACGCCGGGCAGGCGTCTGACCAAGAAGATATCTGCCCCGACCCCGTTGAGCCTTGGGTGGACGCTTGCGAGCGCACGGTTATCGATGACGGAGCTTGCGCTGGTCTGGTGACCGACGGCGACGCCGACCGTATCGGTGCGGTTGACGAGCGCGGCAGATATATACATCCGCATCAGATCATGGCGCTCGTTTTGGGCGACTTGGTTCAATTTCGTAATTTGGAGGGGCGCGTCGTCGTCAATCTTTCATGCTCGACGCTCGTGCGTCGCATTGCCGAGGCGCTTGGCTGCCGCGTGACCGTCAAACCAGTCGGTTTCAAATATATAGCGGCGGAGATGAAGAAGGGCGGCGTCCTCATGGGCGGCGAAGAAGCCGGTGGTATCGGCATCGCCGCGCATATGCCCGAGCGTGATGGAATCCTCGCCTGTCTGATTCTGTGTGAGCTTATGGCAAAGACGGACGCGCCTTTGGGCGTTCTGGTCGACCAACTCGAGGACAGTTTTGGTAAGACGAGTTACGGTCGACGCGATTTGCGCCTTGAGGCCGAAGATGCCGAAACGTTACGAACCCTGCTGCCGGGCGTAAACCCCAAGTCGATTTGTGGCAAGGTGCCGCAAAACGTTAGTCATATGGACGGCTTGCGTCTGTCATTCGAGGATGACACGTGGCTGCTGGTCCGTCCTAGCGGGACCGAACCAGTGGTGCGCGTCTACGCCGAGGGGTTCTCGGTGGAAGAACGTGATGAGTTGCTCGATGCTGGCTGTGCTTTAGCTAGGGGGACGTTTCCGCTTTAACCATGAGGCTGCCTTATATAAAGAGATGCTCGGCGAGCGGTAGGTAACGGCTGGCAAACGTTAGTCGGATCAGAAGATGTGTAGGAAATGTGTACGCCCAGATTCCCGCCCCCGGCGCCCCTCCGGTCTGGCAATATATCTCCTTGC
>CAJMJM010000142.1 GCA_905213725.1 Collinsella aerofaciens | reverse complement strand
AGATGACGTCGTTGGCAACCTTGAGGCTGATGTTCTTGTCGCCCACGATGAGCTGCTCACGCGGGGTCATGAACTCGGAGACCTTCGTCTGGTGGTCATCGCGGCTGGGGCGATAGTCGCGGCTGGTGACGATGCCCAGGAGCTTACCCTTGGGAGTGCCGTCGTCGGTGACCGGCATGGTGGAGTGACCGGTCTTCTCCTTGAGCTCGATGACCTGCTCCATGGTCATGTCGGGGGTCAACGTGGAATCGGACTGAACGAAGCCGGCCTTGTGATCCTTGACGGCCTTGACCATAGCGGCCTCGGACTCGGCGCTCTGGGAACCGTAAATAAAGGACAGGCCACCCTCGGTAGCGAGCGCGACACCCATGTCGACGCCCGAGACGGACTGCATGATGGCGGAAACCATGGGGATGTTCAGGGTGATTGCCGGCTTCTCACCGCGCTTAAAGCGGGTTAGCGGCGTCTTAAGAGAGACGTTGTTGGGGATGCACTGCGAGGACGAGTAACCAGGGACCAGCAGATACTCCGAAAACGTGTGGGACTCACCGGGAAAGAACGTAGCCATGTTTCTCCTTTTTCCATGCGACCGGTCGGCTGCAGGCCTCGTAGGACCCAGCCCAACCTTGGGCGCCCAATACTGGGGAAGTATCTTAACGCACTTTGACTGCTACAATGCATGTTTTAAGAAGAGCACACGAGGGTTTGACGCAGGCTTTGCGTTTGCCCAGCAAACACTTTAGCGGGGAGACGTGGAGCACATGAAGTACAAGACGACGGCAAAGTTGGTCATTCAAGCGTGCGACAAAGATCTGCCGGGCGTGTTCGGCCACGGCTGCGTCTTACTGCTGCAGGGCATCGCCCGCGAGCACTCGCTCAACCGCGCCGCCAAGAGCATGGGCATGGCGTATTCCAAAGCGTGGCGTATTGTAAACGAGGCTGAAGGCCAGCTGGGCTGCAAGCTCATCGAACGCGACGGAGCCCGCGGATCCACGCTCACCCCCGCCGGCGAGCGAGCCATAGCGGTCTACGAGGAGCTGCAGGCCGACATCAACAACGTCATCGCCACCAAAGCCGACGCCCTCATCGCCAGCATCAAAGAGTAGCCCATTTGGGACGGGGCCTTATAGCCACACAACCCCTTCTCATAAGTTGCGGTGAAATAGGGACTGTTTATGCGGTTAAAGCCGTAAATCAATCCCTATTTCACCGCAACTTATGAAGTCGAGGATGATTTAGCTAGTTGCGGAGGGCGTTGTCTAGGGTGGCGGCCACGATCAAGGGGTCGTCGGTGCCGGCGAAGAGGCGGATGGTGCTGCCCTGCTTGCCGCGTGGGGCCGAAAGACGCGTCGTTGCGCCGCCGGCAGGCGATGTGCGAAACTCCCCCGGCAAGGCGGCGAAAAGATCATCTGCACTACGCTCGTTAAGGTCGAATTCAACTGCCGGACCAAAGCCGTGCTCGAGGATTCCCGTTGCAACCGCATGATCGGGATGCGAACTCAGCCCGGGATAGCGCACGTTGCGCACCATCTCGTTGGCGGCCAGGTACTCGGCCAGCGCACGGGCACGGTCGAAATGTGCCTGCATGCGGACATCGAGCGAGTCCAGTCCCCGCTCCAGCACAGCGGCCTCGTCAGCAGTCAAATCAAGCTTGGCCAAGCCACGGCCCTCAAGCAGGGCATGCGCGCACTCGGCCGCAGCATCCACACGATGGCGCTTGAGCTGCGAGCGCGCGACCGATACGGCAACCAACTTGCGCGGAGCATCACCGGCGCACACGCGATCGAGCGCCTCGAGCGACAGCGCGACACCCAGCCGCAGCGAATCGCAGCCAAAAGCTGACGCCACCGTGTTATCCACCACAAACAGCGCGTGGGCCTCACGCGCCGCCCGACCCAGCGCACGCAAATCGGGCACGCGCAGACCAAACCCGCCGATAGAGTTGACGAACCACCACAGGTGCGGACCCTCGGCATCAAACGAAGCATCAAAACCCTCGGACGCAGCGGCAAACGCCTCGGCGGACGGCGAGCCCACCAGCGCGACATCGCAGCAATCAAAGCCGCTCGAAAACGCATCGGCAAAGTCGTCCGCAAAGGCCACCAGGCGGTCACCGGGACGCACAACCCCCAACAGAGACAGCGCCGCCGGAACATGCGAAGCCGCAAGCAACCGCGCCTCACGCGCGCCGGCCCTCAAAGCCCAGGCATCTTCTAGCTGCTGTACGCCCATACGGTACCGTCCCTTCAAAACAAAACCCACGATGCGGGTGTTTCCCGCATCGTGGGCAACGGCTGCAGTATAGCGCCGATATGCGACGAATCGCCTAGATCTTGAGCGTGTGATAGGTCACGCTCGCACCCGGAGCGTCAACGGTCACACCATAGGTCTCGGGATAGATGCGCGTCGAGAACACGAGCGCGCCATCGTTCACAAACACCTCGACCGACGAGACATCGCCAACAATGCGCACGTTACGAACCTCGTCGACGGGCTCCCAACGCACGGTGCGACCGCAGCCGGCAGAAGCGCGACCCTCATCGGTAAATCGCATCTCAAAGCGCGAGGGCAGTTCGCCCTCGGCGGGCACAAGCGCCAGCTTTAGCTCGCCATCTACGGTCGCGGCAAACGCGCCGTCGACACCGTCGACAACAACGTCAAAGCAGGTATCGCCGGCAACCTCCAACGAGCCCTCCCCCACACGCACCGAGGCATAATGGTGCTCAATCTCGCGCGCCGGCTGCTGCAGCACCACGCCGCCGGCACCGGCTGTAAGCTCACGCGGCACCGTCATGCAGTGCTGCCAGCCGCACGCCACGGTGGGATCGTTGCCATAGGTCGGCTCATCAGGCATGCCCATCCAACCGATCAGAATGTGGCGACCGTCCTCGGCCGTAAACTCCTGCGGAGCATAGAAGTCAAAACCGGCGTCCCACAGACGGAACTCGCCCAGATCATAGACGCCGTCACCACCGGTAATGTCGCCCGTTACAGGCATGTAGCCCGCTGCATACACATTGCCGCGGTCCCAACGGTCGCCCTCGAGCCCCTGGGGAGAGAAAGACAGAAACCTTGCCGGCACGCCGCCATCCGCCTCAAGCTCCAGATACCCCGGGCACTCCCACATAAAGCCAAAGCGCTCGGGGGTAGACACGCGGCTCTCGAGCTCCCAACTCAGCATATCGGCCGAGCCATACACCAGGATCTCGCCCACATCGCGCCCGGCACCCTCGCCGTGCATGGCGCAAAATCGACTATCGACATGCGGCCCATCCACGCGACGACGCGCGCCCAGCACCATGTGGTAACGCCCATTATCATCGCGCCACACCTTGGGATCGCGCACATGGCAGGTCAAATCCTCGGGATAATCCTCGGACGCCAGCACCACACGCTTTTGGCTGAACTCCCGACCGGCAAGGCCATCAACGCTCTCGACATAAACAGTATCGGCGCGGCGGCCGGTATTGACGTAGTCGTACGTGCCGTCTGCATCGGAGAGTTTAACGTTGCCTGTGTACAGTACGCGAATGCGGCCGTCCTCGACCAAAGCCGAGCCCGAGTACACGCCATGGCAGTCAAACGGCTCGTCGGGAAGCAGCGGGGCGCCAACGTAGTCCCACGTCATAAGGTCGCGGCTCGTCGCATGGCCCCAGACCTTAACACCACCCTCGACATCAAACGGCGCATACTGAAAATAGGCATGGAACACGCCGCCCGCCTGGCAAAGACCGTTGGGGTCGTTGAGCCAGCCCGCCGGCGGCATAATATGAAAGCGCTGGCCATACTCGCCATGACCGCACTCAGAGGCGGCGGCGTCAACAGCGGCAACCAGCTTTGCAAGGTCGCGACCAAGTGCATTAGACATATTAAAGTCCTAACGGATCGAAAGTTATAAGGCACCAGAGATCGGCACCAGATACGGGAAACGCCCGCGAGCATACAGCCGCGGGTGTTCCTCAATCAAAAGCTCTTAGGCCTGCTCGGAAGCCTTGGGCTCGTCCTTGTACAGGACAAACGAGACGGCAAAGGAAACCAACGCGGCGACCGCAAACATGATCGCGTACTGCACGGGCTGGGCCAGGCACAGCAGGATACCGAAGATACCGGTAACGCCCGTGCCGGAGGCGGCCAGCGAAGTGAGCGCGCAGACCAGGGCACCGCAACCGCCGCCGATGCAGCCAGCGATGAAGGGCTTAAAGAAACGCAGGTAAACACCAAAGAAGGCAGGCTCGGTAATACCCATGAAGGCGGACAGGGCCGAAGGAAGCGCCAGGCCCTTGATCTTGGCATCGCGGGTCTTAAAGGCAACAGCGAGCGCGGCGCCACCCTGGGCGATGTTGGCAGCGCTGGCGATGGGCAGCCAGTAAGTCACGCC
>CAJMJM010000141.1 GCA_905213725.1 Collinsella aerofaciens | reverse complement strand
AGAAGCCCTCGCTGCGCACTTCGTGCGGCGAGGGCTTCTTGCGTCCTGCGGAGTGCGCCGGGAGGGAGCTTGCTCTCCGCCCTGCGGGCTCGGCGATGTCACAACGAACAATAATTAATCTGAATTAAAGATGGTGCGCGGCCTTTTAGGCCGCGCTTTTGTTTTGGTTCGCGCCATGTGGGGGCGGTGGCGACGTGCATTTTTGCGAGTATTCTGCAATCGAAGGCCCCTGCATACCGACCTCGGGCAAAAAATCGGGATTTCTCGATGTTTTCTACGGATGATGGGCGGGGTTATGGGCTGACAGTGTTTGATTTGCAGGGATATTCGCGGTCTTTGGCATTTATCGTGGCGCCCGAAGCTCTTGGTTATGTTGAATACTCCTAAAAATGCACGGCGCTTAGAGGGGGACCTTTGCGAAAAAGGAAACCGCCCCGTCGAAGTATGCACTCGACGGGGCGGTTTATACATTTGGCCGATTAAGGATGCGCTGTCAAACTACTAGAACTTGACGGTCGGGGCCTGGCGGGCTGCTTCGGCGGCCTCGAAGCCCTGGCGCTCCTTAAACTGGAAGATGCCGGCAAAGATGACAGCCGGGAACGTCTGAATGGCGTTGTTGTAGCTGAGCACGCAGTCGTTGTAGCTCTGGCGTGCATAGCTAATCTTGTTCTCGGTATCCTCGAGCGATGCCTGGAGCTGCGTAAAGTTGGTGTTTGCCTTAAGGTCGGGGTAGGCCTCGGCCACGGCAAAGAGCTGGCGCAGCGCACCGGTCAGCACGTTGTCGGCTTCCATCTTGGCCTCGGGCGTGGTCGCCTTGACGGCGGGGTTGCGAGCACTGATCACGGCGGAGAGCGTCTCCTGCTCGTGCTTGGCGTAGCCCTTGACGGTCTCGACCAGGTTGGGGATCAGGTCGTTGCGGCGCTGCAGCTGCGTATCGATGTTCTGCCAGGCGTTATCGATGCGGTTACGCTTGGTGACCATGTTGTTGTAGATGCCGGCGATGGCGCAGGCAATCACAATGACAACAACGATGCCGATGATGACGGGAAGCATGATGTCTCCGTTTCGAATGGCCGCGGCGGCATGCGCCAGCTGCCGTTGGTATAACGCTACTAGTATACCCGCAACGTTTTGTCGTGCCGTACTTTCCGGTAAGCGTTGTGTTTTCGGCGGGGTTGGCACCGGGGCAAAGCGCGCGAGGTACAGGTGTAAGATATGCGACAGATTGACGAGTGTTGTCTTTGCCCTGAGGATGGCGATACCAGTGGACCTTCGTATCAAGAAAACCTACCGCGCCCTGTTCGATGCCTTTACCGAGCTTCTCGAGGAGCATCGTTTTGAGGACCTGACGGTTGCCATGCTGTGCGACCGCGCCATGATTCGCCGCACGACGTTCTACAAGCACTTTCGCGACAAGAACGATTACTTTGCCTTTTATATCGATGAGCTCATGTCGGGCTTGCCGCAAAAACAGCCCGATGAGGCCGGCGCGGTATCTGCCGAGGACGTGCGCGCGCTTCGGCACGCGATTTTGGACGATGCCATGGATTTGATTCTGGCGCACGAGCGGCTCATGGATAACATTTTGGCAAGCAGCATGTCGGGCATGTTGACCAACGTTATTTGCGACCGCATTGCCCGCTCCATCCGCGAGCGTGTGATGAACGTGCTTGCCGAGGATGCCCTGGCCCCCGTGTCACTCGAGACGACGTCTGAGTTTGTCGCCGGCGGTATTATTCGACTTTTCACGATATGGTGGGAATCGGGCCACGATCTTGAGCGTCGACCTGAGATAGCCGATGTGGTCGATGCACTGTTTGAGCGGACCATGACACCGGTGCATCACTAGGAGTGGCGGAGAGAGGGGGATTCGAACCCCCGGAACGCTCTCGCGCTCAACGGTTTTCAAGACCGCCGCATTCAACCGCTCTGCCATCTCTCCGTGAGTCGTAATGATAGCATCGTTTTGGATTTGCAACAGGGAAGGCGAACGATGACGATCACCGAAATCGATGAGAAGTTCATGCGTGAGGCGCTGGCCGAGGCGCGCGCCGCCGCTGCGGTGGGCGAGGTGCCCATCGGAGCCGTAGTGGTGCGCGACGGCGAGATTGTCGCGCGGGCGCATAATCGCCGCGAGCTCGACCAGGATCCTTCGGCGCATGCCGAGTTTTCGGCCCTGTGCGCCGCCGCTCAGTCGCTTGGACGCTGGCGTCTTTCCGATTGTACGGTCTACGTGACGCTCGAGCCCTGCTGCATGTGCGCGGGGCTTATGGTTAACGCGCGCGTGGGGCGCTGCGTGTACGGCGCGGCTGATGCTAAAGCGGGCGCTCTGGGGTCGCTATACGACCTCAATGCCGATTCGCGCCTGAATCATCGGTTTAATGTGACCGCCGGCGTGCTGGCAGACGAGTGCCGCGCGGTGCTGAGCGGTTATTTTAGTGGGCTGCGTGGCACCGATGGTGCTGGCTGCGGTTGTGGGGCCGATCTTGAGGCGCATACCGCCCACGCCGAGGCGCTTGCGGGTGTCGAAGATACTGCCGTTGGGGCGGTCGATTTTGGTGCCGCGTGCCGCCGGCCCCGCCGTGTGCAGCTGGCGATCGACTCCTTTAAGGGCAGCGTTTCGAGCGCGCAGGCGGAGGAGGCCGTTGCCGAAGGTGTGCGCCGCGTGTGGCCCGATGCCCAGGTAAGCGCGCTGCCGCTGGCGGATGGCGGTGAGGGAACGCTCGATGCCGTTGCCGCGTGCGGCGGTGAGGTCGTGGCATGTGAAGTCGCAGGCCCTCTGGGCGACTGTGTGTCTGCCCGGATGCTGGTGGACGGCGAGTACGAGTCGGCTGTAATCGAGATGGCCGAGGCGGCGGGTATTGGGTATTCGCCTTGCACAGAGCCGGCGGCGTTGGCCGCTACGACCTATGGCGTGGGCGAGCTCATGCTTCGAGCGGTTCGTGCTGGGGCAAAGACTATCTATATTGGTCTGGGCGGCAGTGCCACCAACGACGGTGGCGCCGGCATGCTGCAGGCGCTGGGCGCGCGTGTGGTCGATGATCAGGGCTGCGATGTCGCCCCTGGTCTCGCGGGGCTTGAGCAGGTGGCGAGTATCGATTTGGCACCGGCGCTTCGGGCGCTGAATAGCGCGCGTATCGTCGTGCTCTCTGATGTCGAGAACCCGCTCGTGGGGCGTCGAGGGGCACTTGCAGTGTTTGGCGGGCAAAAGGGCCTGCCGACAGCCGATGTCGAAGCGCAGGGCAGGTACGACAGATGGATGGTCGGCTACGGCCGCCTGCTCGCTGCGGCGATTACCGGGGTGCGGGCTCAGGGGTTGTTGCGCGTGCCCGAGGGCGTGCGGACATTTGGCTCGGTGCTCGGCGTGCCTGGCGCGGGCGCGGCAGGTGGCTTGGGCGCCGCGCTGCTGGCGCTCGGTGCTGAGTTGCGTTCGGGCGTGGAGACGGTGCTCGATCTGATTGGGTTTGACGAGCGCGTGCGCGATGTCGACCTGGTCATTACAGGCGAGGGCAACATGGACGAGCAATCCGCTGCCGGCAAGGCGCCGGTGGGCGTGGCCCGCCGTGCCAATCGCTATGGCAAGCCGGTAGTCGCCGTCGTGGGCGGTCGTGCGGATAATTTGGATGCGGTGTATGGTCAGGGCATCGACTTGGTCCTGCCGGTCTGCCGCAGGCCCATGCCTCTTGACCAAGCGCTCGACCCCCAGGAAGCCACAACCAACCTCATCTGCGCCGGTGAAGCAGCCGCCCAAGCCTACGACCTCGCCCGCCTCTAAAACCCAACTCCCTATAAGTTGCGGTGGAATAGTTCCTGTTTGGCGGCTCAGGCGGCAAAAACAGGAACTATTCCACCGCAACTTCGAGAATGGCTATCCGAGGCTGGTCGCCTTGGGCCTTGGGTCGGACCGTCCGCCATGAAATGCGGCCATCTACTACGTTTAGCCGAGCGCCCTTGACCATCCCGGATTTTGTGAAATTAAAACCGCAGGTAGAAAGCTTGCCGATTTTCGAAAAAGCCGGCTATGGTTGACCCCTGCGGCCTAAACGTAGTAGATAGGCCCCTTTTGTGGCACGGCAGCAGACCAGTCTTTTTGGACGGGGCTTATTTGACTACCTGTCGATCTGATTGCCCAAGTAGTCAAAAAGCCCCGTCCCAAATTAGCTACCTTGCCCCATCGGGCGGGAGCGGGTAAGATATATCGAGCGCCTAGCGCGTTCGATGGGTTCGGATGACGACATGTTCCGAATCTGGTCAGGTCCGGAAGGAAGCAGCCATAAGGAGCCTCTGTCGGGCATCCGAATCCATCGAGTGCGCAGGCGTTTTTTGGTGCCGCGGCTACCCCCGAGTGACGGGAGGGGAGGTTGATTTAAACAAGTAAAAAGGATAAGAATGAGGATAGGAGAAAAAGAAAAAGCCCAGAAGAGAACCGC
>CAJMJM010000140.1 GCA_905213725.1 Collinsella aerofaciens | reverse complement strand
CCTTCAGGAGGATGGCTACCATTGCCTGCAGTGCCCACGCATCACGGTGGGCAAGACACTTGTCGACGGGCGCCTGTCGGGCGCTTACCTCCACCGCCGCGGGACCACCGCAGAAAAGGCGCTCGGCAGCGAGGCTGAGGTTGCGCTGGAGAGCTATACCCAATGGTCGGACCATTCGGGCGACAGCCTGCCGTACCGCCAAGTTCTCCGCTTTCCGCAAGCACCGTCGAGCATCGAGCTGGGTGAGCCCGAGAATATCAACGGCAAAATGGTGGTGCCCGTTGCATACGAGACCGCAGACGGTTGCGGCTGCGCATCGTACGCCGTGATCGGCCAGTCCATCGCGGGCTGGGGCGTTATGTCGCCAGATGCCACAGTACCCCACGCGGTGCCGTGGCCGCAGCACACGGGCTTTTTGGCAACTGTCAACGAGCAGCTGCAGCATGTTACGTGGACGCGAGGCGCATCGGCATTTGCAACGCAGCCCGTGGGTGCCGCAGGCTGTGGCCCGGCATCGTTTAGCGTAAGCAACAACGGCAGGTGCGTGCTCTATGTAGAGAACACCGATGGCAAGGTGGGACAAACCTACGACGAAGAAGGCAACCCGGTTGCAGTGATGGGCAAGCACTTCCGCATCTTCGCCAGCACCTTGGCGGGCGATCTGTTCACGGAGCCGTTTGTGATGTGCGAGCTGGACCATCCCGTCGATCAGATAACGACATTTTTGACGTCGGGAGGCATGCTCTCCGCGCTCGCCACGCACATTGTGAGCGCGGAGAAGAGCGAGGCAGAGCTGCACGACATCGAAGTGCCCTTGGTGGCGTGTGCCACTCCGACGGGCGCCGTTGCTACCTCGGGCGCGGTGGTGCCCGGAGCAGCAGGCGAATCCTTCATGGTCACGGTGCGAAACGACGGCAACACCTTACTGACCGCCGGCACGATCGATCTGTACCGAGAGGGCTCCAGCCAGCCGTTCTCCAGCGCATCCATCGGATTCGGAGTGAACGCACGCATGGCTTCGATCTACGATCCAGAGCTTGCCGAGGACGCTTCGGCCAACGATATGGCACACGTGAAGTACGCGCTCGAGACGCTGGGCGCACGTTTTGCAACGCACCCGCTGGTAGCCGACAACGGCAACGCCGTGCTGGCACCGGGTTGCACGGCACAGTTCCGTATGAGCTTCGCCATCCCCGAGAGTTGGAGCGACGAAGTGAGCAAACGCGTAACGCTGTATGCGAAGGCGCGTAATCTGGTGGCGCTCGATCCCGTAACGCTCGAAGAAATTCGACCGGGCGCGAACTCGGCGCTGGGTGCTGTACTGCATGAGCTCCACGTGCCCGACGCGGCATGCGAACGCTCAGAAGTTCAGGTCGGCGTATGCGACAGCGCGGACGCCACAGGGCTTCACGACGCCCCGATGACGGCGGACGGCGATGGTGGCTCAAGTGGCGGCGGTACTGACGAGGGCGGCGGCTCCGGCGGAAGCAGCTCCGGCAGTGGCAAGGACCACGGCAATAACAAGCGCTCCGGAAAAGCGGGCGCGCTTGCGGGCACGGGCGATGCCAACGTTCCCCTCACGGCAGCCGCTGCAGCACTCGCCGCGGCAGGCGCCGGCCTCGTCGCCTACAGTGCCCGCCGCACGGCGCTCGAGATCGACACCGCCAATGAGGCCAATTCGGATAGGCCTCGCTAGCTCCTAGTTACTTTTGTGAGAGACGTCGACTCGGCTCATCGAACATCAAATGGGCTGGTTCTGGATACCCAGAGCCAGCCCATTACGCATTAGATATCGTCAGAGGAGTCGAGTTCTGCCTCGAGCTTGGCACGGCGTCTTTTCGCCGTGAAAAACGTTGCGCACAGGCCAGCAAACGTGGCCGCGAAAATCGTCGCACCGCAGAACACGCCCGTGGCCAGGTTCGCCAACCAAAAGACGCTTTCGAGCGGTACGATCTGCGCCTCAGCGATACAGCGCATTGCGGCAATAACAAGCGCGAACGCGGCGCCGCTAAGACCGCTGAGAAGTAGGAAATATCCAACAGGAAGATGCTCGGTTTGCCCAAAACGATTGGTATCGACATAGCCCTTCCGCGTTTGCAGTCCTGCGCAAATCAACATCACGAGAACGAGCCACAAATACATGGCTGCCTCGAACGGCGTTGCAAAACCATGCGGCATTTCACTGGCGTCGCTGTGAACCCACGCAACCTGTCGAGCTATAAACTGGTAGAAAAATATCATCAACATGCCAAACGAAAGCAGCACGAAACCAATCTTGTAGATCTTCGCGCTCTCAGCCTCCAGGCGCTCATCCTTTGGGCCGGCATATTCACGCCACTTTTGCACGAGTTTTAAATCTTCAAATTTCATAGCGAACTCCTAAAGAGCGTTAGGGTCGACGTCGATCCCGTCTTCCCAAAACAGATCGTTCAACGTAACGCGTAGCGCTTTGCAGATCGCCACGCACAAATTGAGCGTGGGGTTGTAGCCGCCCGCCTCGATCAGGCCGATGGTCTGGCGCGTAACGCCCACGGCCTCGGCCAAGTCAGCTTGCGAAAGGCCAACCGCCGCGCGCGCCGCCTTCATGCGTAGGTTCTTTTTGCCCGGCATGGATTTCCTTTCGTAGTAATGGACAGATATCCGTTACAACATGACAGAAATATATTGCATCCATCAGAAGATGTCAACTATATCTGTCATTATGAAAACCATATTCGTCATCGCCATGCGGACATTACAACTTCGGTTCACTATTCAAACTTACTCGGACAGAACCGACTCGGTTTTGTCCGAGTAAACTCGAGCATAAACTGATTCATGCGATACAATTAACTCGGACAAAACCGAGTCGGAAGGAACCGAGTAAGTGGAATTCATTGGCAGGGAGCGTGAACTCGCCCGTATTAAGAAAACGCTCAAAGCACCCGAGCAGCGCAATGTTCTCATTTACGGCAGGCGTCGCGTCGGAAAAAGTGAGCTCATCAAGCAGGCGCTAACGGATTTGTCAGACGTCGCAACGGTCTATTACGAGTGCCGCCAAACCTCCGAGGCAGACAACCTCGAGAGTCTGTCCGTCCTTGTTGCTGAAGCGCTGAGCTTTCCTCCGCTCGCCTTCACAGGCATCCGCGAGCTCATCGAATTTCTGTTTGCCCAAGCCAAAGACAAGAACATTACCCTCGTTCTCGACGAATACCCCTACTTGAGAGATGCGGTTAAAGGCTTAGACAGCATTCTTCAGACCTCAATCGACGCCCACAGGGAAGACTCACGTTTAAACATTGTCCTGTGCGGCTCCTACGTTGAGATTATGAAATCCCTCATCGAGCATGAAAGCCCCCTCTACGGGCGAATTGATCTCGCACTTGAGCTTAAGCCCATGGATTACTTTGACGCTGCGAAGTTCTATCCCGCGTTCTCGCCCGAGGACAAGGTGCGGCTCTATAGCGTTTTTGGCGGCATCCCCTTTTACAATCGCCTCATCGATCAATCCCAAAGCGTACGCGACAACATCATCGAGCTCGTCACGGAACCTGGCGCCCGCTTAGAAAGCGAGGTGCCGTCCTATCTCAACGCCGAGATCTCGAAGATGACCAACGCCAACGAAGTTTTCGGGGCTCTCGCACAAGGTTACTCCCGTTGGGGGGACGTGCTGGCACAGTCGCACGTCTCGAGCGGTCCGGCCATGGCAGACGTGCTCGACAAGCTCATGTCACTCGAAATCGTCCAAAAGCGTGCACCCATCAACGACCCTACGAACAAGCGCAAGTCTGGCTACTTTGTAGTGGATCCGCTTTCGCTCTTTTACTATCGCTATGTTTTCCGCAATGCCTCAGCACGTCAGCTGCTCGACCCGGAAGTCTTCTATGATCGTCACGTCTCCCAAGACTTCGAGGAAAACTACGATCCTCATATGTTCGAGGAGATCTGCCGTCAATACCTCGTGCGGCAGAACAGGACCGGCAAGATCGAACCGGCTTTCGACGCCATAGGCAAGTACTGGTACGACGATCCCGCAAACAAAACGAGCGGCGAATTCGATGTGGTAACGCAAGACCCCGAGGGCTACGCATTCTACGAAGCAAAGTTCCGCAAATCCCCCGTCACGCAAAAAATGGTCGACGAGGAAATCACCCAAGTCGAGGCAACGGGGCGCAAGTGCCATCGCTATGGATTCTTCTCCCGTTCGGGCTTCGAAGCTGGCGAAAGCGATCGAACCGTCTTCATCGACCTGCCGCAGATGATTGGATAGGACAGGACAGGTCCCTCCCGCATTCCAAGCATTCATTATCTAATCGAACGATTGTTCGATGGATTTCGTGTTGGTTGGAATCGTCTGTGGGCTGGGCTATGCTACCTTGACTATCTATATGACTTAAACGCAGCAAAGGAGCACCGAGAGAGCGAGTATGGCAAAAAACACCGCAAACTATGGTAACGACAGTA
>CAJMJM010000139.1 GCA_905213725.1 Collinsella aerofaciens | reverse complement strand
CCATTGCGGCAGGTGCCAACGACGAGCGCATCCGTCGCATCGAGCTTCCCGGCAACGGCGGCATTGTGGTCAACACCAACGCAGGTATCGAGCAAGCGACAGGCGACTACATCGCTTTCTTGGACCACGATGACATTCTGGAACCGGACGCGTTATTCCAGTATGTTTCCGCGCTGAACAAGGCGGCCGAGGGCGAGCGTCCCCAGGTCCTGTTCTGTGATGAGGACATGTTCCAGAAAACGGGGGAGTGGGGCCAGCCGGTCTTTAAGACCGTACTCAACGTCGACCTGCTCTATAGCCATAACTGCGTGACGCATTTCCTGATGGTGGAGAAGGCGCTCATCGATCACATTGGTATGTCCCCAGAAGACGTTGCGGGCGCCCAGGACTACGACTTGACGCTTCGCTGCCTTGCAGCCGGCGCGCGCTTTGAGCACGTTGCGCATGTGCTGTATCACTGGCGCGTGCATCCGGGATCGACCGCCGATGGCTCTGCCGATAGCAAGCCGTATGCCATTGAAGCGGGTCGTCTTGCGCTGCAGCGCCACTTTAACGCGCTGGGCGTTCACGGAACGGTCGAGGAGACCGAGACGCCGTTTGTCTACCGCATGCGCCATGCGCTGCCGGAGCCTGCGCCGCTGGTGAGCATTGTGATCCCCACCAAGGATCACATTGAGACGCTCGATGCCTGTGTGATGTCGATCGCCCAGAAGGCCACGTATACCAATTACGAGATCGTCTTGGTGGAGAACAACAGTGAAGCCCCGGAGACGTTTGCGTATTACGAAACCCTGCCAGAGCGCGTGGCTGCAGCATCCGAAGGCAAGGGCATCGCGCGCGTTGTGTACTGGCCGGGCGAGTTCAATTACTCTCAGATCATCAATTTTGGTGTGAAGCACGCCAAGGGTGACTACCTGCTGCTGCTGAACAACGATACCGAGGTCATAAGCCCGGACTTTATCGAAGAGATGATGGGCTATCTGCAGCGTCCCGATGCGGGCGTGGTGGGCGCCAAACTCTACTTTGCCGATCATCTGGTGCAGCATGCCGGCATTTTGATTGGCGTGCGTGGCGCACTTGCCCATGCCAACCAGGACTTCTCGGCAAAGCGCGAGGGCTATCTTGCCCGTGCCGTGCGCCCGGGCAACTTTAGCGCCGTGACGGGTGCCTGCCAGATGGTGCGACGCGACGTATTTGAGCGCGTCGGCGGCTACAACGAGGAATTCGCCGTCGGTTTTAACGACGCAGACTTTTGCCTGCGCGTGTGGGAGGCGGGTTACCGCACCATCTTTACGCCCTATGCCGAGCTGTACCACTACGAGTTCACCTCGCGCGGCAGGGAAGAGGCCAACGAGGAAAAGCTGCGCCGCTGGAAGCGTGAGCAGGCGCTGTTCATGCAGCACTGGCCTGAGTTCTTCCTCGATGGCGACCCGTGGCTCGGACCAAACCTATCCTCCGACAGTGAGTACTTCTCGTTTTAGTGCGAAGTAATGCCAAGGTCCGGCAAAGTATCCTCCAGAGCTGCAAGAGCGGTGGGGTTCAGGTACTCCTCGTTCAAGCAGCTCTTGTCATATCGAAAACGTGTGTCTCGTGAGCATTCGATGAGTTCTGCAGTAAAGAACTTCTCCCAGCTAAAGAACTTTGAGCTTTCGATATGTTCAGCGGGGTTAAGCAGCATGTCCTTAATGTGTTTGCTGTTGAATAATCCCGACTTCAACACGAGCCATTCAAACGATTCCGGTAGGAATAGCTTGATGTTCTTTCGGCGCAATAGAGCAGCTGCTTCCGCAATTTCTGGTCCAAAGGCGGCACCGTCGGCAATCACGAGGATGTCGTTTTCCGGTGCGTCCATAATGCAGTTGCAAATATTTGATTTGCCTCCCGCGCTGATGCATTTAATGCTGCTCTTTTTGCATAGCAAACTGAAGAATTCGTAGCCCGAATTTGTGTCCTCGACAATGACAAGCTCGGGCCTCTCGCCTCTAAAATCAGTATCACCGTAAATACGATATGTAGAGGTGTAGACACGAGAGTAAACGGGATACTTCGTTGTGGTTCGGTTGGTGTTCTTAAGACCGTAGATTTCATCAACGCTATAGGGCAGTTGGCGCAGTGACTCTCTGGCGACAATTACGTAGTAGTTTGAGCTACGCTTTGCTTCATGGGCAAATTCTCTTGATCGAACAAAAGTATTGCCCTCATCAATAAAAACAATACTGCTGGAAATCTCTTGGAGATCTCTACGCCAATATTTTCCAGATATTGTTTTACAGGGCACTTTGCAACTTACTGTTACGCCGCTTTGTGCCCCAAGCTCTTCGTGAGCTGCCACCATATCAAGCAGAGTTGTCTTGCCTGTAGCACTGTTACCTTGGATGATGGTCAGATTTCTATTGATGGTCAGTTTAAACTGAACCCGGTTATTTTGAATAATTACCTTGTATGATCCGCGCATCAGGAGTTCTCCCTTAGGCATTTTCCAGCTATGGGGACAAGGTCAAACATTGTGTGGACTATATCGCCCGTATTTGCAATGGTTACCGTGAATTTGCCGTTTCCAAAATCCATTATGTGGTAGAGATTGATTGTTAGATCCTTTTGCGCGGCGATCCTCAGAATCCAGTAGGCGCAATTATCACCGCAATTTGAGGCGTTATATATATTCTGCGGCATAAAGTACATAAGCAGTAGCGTTTTGGTGCCGCTGGATAGTTTCTCGGGAGGAATGATGCCTAGAATCTTGGTATCGATTGCATTGGGGCCTACCACGGTGCCTTTGTCGATGGATTTTATGACCCTTTGGGCAAAGGAGTCTTGAAACCACTGGGGCGAATATACGTTATCGAAGTAAACGGACGTGTTGTAGATAACGTTTTCCATATCACCATAGTGAATTGTTAGCACGTCAGCTCCTTCGGCTTGCTGATTTGGCATCTAGTGAGATTGATTATATCGCAGCACATGAGGCGGGCGTTATCGGCCCGCGGTAGATGTGATTGATGACCAAGGTTTGTATTTTGTTGCTTTATTATTCAGTTCACTCGTTTAATCAGTTCGCTCATGCGCTAAGTTTGCCTTAGAAGCTATTTAGCGTAACGGTTGAGGTGTGGCGACTCATATTTAAATTGCAGTCACAAAGACACCTTTTATCGATTTCCCGTTGAAATACTGAATTGATAGTTTAAAAATAACTTAAGAGAGCCTTAAATCTCGGAAAAAGGATGTCGTATGAAAAACCTTCGAGAAAGATGGCACGGACTAACAGTGCTGGGAGTTGTTGCATTTGCTGCTGCCTGCATGACGGTTGCCCCGGCGCCCTCATTTGCTGATATTGCTGGCGGTGGCGGAGGCGGTGGACCGATTACGGAATGGTGTTCCGACGGTCGTCCGAAGACTGGACTCGTTCGGTGCGAGGACGGCAACCTTCGCTATTTCGCTCCCGAAACTGGCGCCATGGTCACGAACCAGTGGCATAACGAATACGAAGCTGTCTGGTACTATTTTGGCGCTGACGGGACCGCGGTGTCGGGCTGGCAGTCTATCGGTGGGGACAAGTATTACTTCTATCCCGAAAACCATGATATGGCATACGGCCGAGTTCAGATTGACGGCAAGAACTACTTCCTGAACACCCCTGGTGCCAACGCCGCTGGCCGCATGCAGCATAGTGGCTGGTTCTACGACTCCATCTACGGATAGTGGTCCTATGCGACCTCCGACGGTGAGCTATTGACCGGTTGGCATAATCTCGGCGGGGCTTGGTACTATTTCAACGAATCTGGGGTCATGCTGACTGGCTGGATCAACGATTCGGGTACCTGGTACTACACTAATGCCTCCGGTGCGATGGTCACTGGCTGGCTCAACATCGGCGGTACGTGGTTCTACCTCGACGGCTCGGGCGCCATGGTCGCTAACAGCTGGCGCAGCATCGGCGGCTCCTGGTACTGGATAGGCGACTCCGGGGCAATGGCAACAGGCTGGTGCTTCGCAGGCGTCTCATGGTACTAGTAGAGCGGTTCGGGCGCCATGGCAACCGGCTGGCTCAGCAATGGCGGCACGTGGTATTGGCTCGGAGGTTCGGGCGCTATGGCCTCTAACTCTTGGGCTAACGTTGGTGGAGTTTGGTACTGGTTCGACGATTCCGGCGCGATGGCCACCGGCTGGAAGTGGATCGGCGGCTCGTGCTACTACTTCGACGGCTCGGGAGCTATGCAGACGAGCAAGTGGAGCGACGGCTCCTACGTCGACTCCGATGGGCGATGGGTGCAAAACGCATAGTTTTCTCTGAGCTAGCGTTTCACCGTTTTCAGAACGGCGTGTGGCCGGGGCGTTTGCTCCGGCCGCTTCTTTTTCACGTTTCTTCTAAGGGAATGTTGCGCAACAAATTTCGACTATCAAGGGAGATAATGAATCAAAGACAATCTCGCGATGGGAGAGGCTATGAATAAGGCCAATTACCTGATAAGCCGCACGCTTAAGGGCGCGATGGCATTCGTG
>CAJMJM010000138.1 GCA_905213725.1 Collinsella aerofaciens | reverse complement strand
GTTTTTTTTCTTTTTTGTTTTTTTCCGTGTTTTTATGTAGTGTCCGTTCTGTCTACTTTATATTTTTGCCCGCCCCGGGGCTCCGCGCCAGTCCCCCTCAGCTAGTTCTTCAGCGAGTTCAGCGGTGCCGGGAAGCGTCCACCACGGTGGGCAAGCACGGTGCCGGCGTTGGGGTTCACCGGCATGATGGGCGCACGGCCAAACAGGCCGCCGTACTCGACGCAGTCGCCCACGCCCTTGCCGATGGCGGGAATCACGCGCACGGCCGTGGTCTTATTGTTGATGACGCCGATGGCCATCTCGTCGGCGATGATGCCGGCGATGGTCTCGACCGGGGTGTCGCCGGGGATGGCGATCATGTCCAGGCCAACGGAGCACACGCAGGTCATGGCCTCGAGCTTTTCGAGCGAAAGTGCGCCGGCCTCGACGGCAGCGATCATGCCGGCGTCCTCGGACACGGGGATAAAGGCGCCCGAGAGACCGCCCACGCTGGAGCTGGCCATGACGCCGCCCTTCTTCACGGCATCGTTGAGCATGGCGAGCGCGCAGGTCGTGCCGGGGCCACCGCAGGTGCCCACGCCGATGATCTCGAGGATGCGCGCGACGGAGTCACCGATGGCGGGCGTGGGAGCCAGCGACAGGTCGACAATGCCCTTCTCGACACCCAAGCGATGGGCGGCCTCGCGGCTCATGAGCTCGCCGGCACGGGTGATCTTAAAGGCGGTCTGCTTAATCTTTTCGGCGACTTCCATCATCGATGCGGAATCGGGCAGCGTCTCCAGGGCTGCGGCCATAACGCCGGGGCCCGAGACGCCTACGTTGATGACGGCGTCGGCCTCGCCACCGCCGTGGACGGCGCCCGCCATAAACGGGGAGTCCTCGACCATGTTGGCAAAGCAGACAAACTTGGAGGCGCCAACGGAATCCTCATCTGCCGTAAGCTTGGCGGCATCGATGATGGTCTGAGCCGCCATGAGCACGGCATCCATGTTGATACCGGCGCGCAGGCTGGCGACATTGACACTGGAGCAGACGCGGCTGGTGGTAGCGAGCGCCTGGGGGATGGACTGGATGACGCGGCGGTCGGCGTCGCCGATGCCCTTCTGGACGAGCGCAGAGAAGCCGCCCAGGTAATCGATGCCGAGCGTCTCGGCCGCGCGGTCGAGGGCATGCGCGATGGGGGTGAGGTCCTCATCCTTGCAGCACGCGGCGATCTGCGCCACCGGGGTGACGGAAACACGCTTGTTGACGATGGGGATACCGTACTCGCGCTCGAGGTTCTCGGCGGTTTCGACCAGGTGCTCAGCCGTGTGTGTCACGTGGTCGTAGATCTTCGTGCACATGCGGTCGAGGTTCTCGTCGCCGCAACCCATGAGCGAAACACCCATGGTGATGGTTCTGATGTCGAGGTTCTGCTCCTCAACCATGCCGCGGGTTTCCGCGATTTCTGCGGGCGTGATCGCCATCCTTGCGCTCCTATCTGCCAAAACGAGCATAGTCTTATCTATTCTAACGTGCCGCACGTGCCAAGTGGCGCATGCGGCACGTTTTGGTGCTCGGTTGTTTCCGTTGTGTTACTGCCCAAAGACCTCTGCGGCGATGCGCGCGCTTGCGGCGGCGGCCGTGGCGGTGTAGTCCGCGCCGATCTTCTTGGCGTATTCGGGGGTGAGTACGGCGCCGCCTACGATGATCTTGACGCCCGGCACTTCGGCATGAAGCAGCTTGATGGTCTCTTCCATGGCCACGACGGTGGTAGTCATAAGTGCCGAGAGGCCGACGAGCTTGATGTCGCGCTCCCGCACGGTCTTGAGCACCTCCTGCGGGTCGACGTCGCGACCCAGATCAAAGACGGTGTAGCCGTAGTTATCGAGCAGCATCTTGACGATGTTCTTACCGATGTCGTGGATGTCGCCCTTGACGGTGGCCACGCAGATCTTGCCCTTGTCGGCAATCTCGCCGGCGGGCATCAGGCGCTTGATGGTGTCAAAGCCCACGCGTGCGGCCTCGGCCGAGGCCATGAGCTGAGGCAAGAAGAACTTGCCCTGGTCAAAGAGGACGCCAACCTCGTCGAGGGCGGGGATAAAGTGGTTGTTGATGAGGTCCATGGCGTCGTGGTCTGCCAGCAGACGCTCGGTCTCGGCCGCGATTTCGCCCTTGCGGCCCGAGACGACCATGCGACGAATCGGGTCGTCGTTGCCGTCGGTGCCGGCGGTGCCAGCAGCGGGCACAGTGTCGGTCGATACTGTCTGAGCCGCCGCCGGGTTCGCGGCGATCTTGTACGGATCGGTCCAACCGGCGTAGCGCTCGATGTATCCGGTCGAGCCCTCATCCTCAACGCTCAGGACGCGATAGCTGTAGACGGTATCCATAAAGCGCTTGGAACCTGGGTTCATGATGGGGGCGTCCAGGCCCGCGCCAAAAGCGGCAGCCAAAAAGACCGAGCCCAGCAGCGGGCGGGCAGGCAGGCCAAAGCTGATGTTCGACACGCCGAGCGCGCATTTGACGCCCAGCCGCTCCTTGCACAGGGACATGGCGCGCAGGATCTGTTCGGCCTGGCGTTGATTGGTCGAGGCGGTCATGACCAGACAGTCGATGAGGATGCGGTCCGGGCCGATACCGTAGCGGGCAGCCTCGGCCACGATGCGCTCGGCGATGGCGAAGCGAGCCTCGGCGGTATCGGGAATGCCGCCTTCGTCGAGCGTGAGGCCGACGACGTTGGTGCCGTAGTGGGCGACCAGCGGGAAGATCTCGTCCATGATCTGCTGTTTGCCATTGACCGAGTTGATGATGGGCTTGCCGGCGTAGCGACGTACGGCGGCCTCGACGGCGGCGGGGTCGGTGGAGTCGATCTGCAGCGGCAGCAGCGTGGAGCCCTGGAGCTGCTCGGTCGCCTGTTGGATGATCTTGACCTCGTCGATCTCGGGCAGGCCCACGTTGACGTCCAGGATGTCGGCGCCCTGTTCCTGCTGGCTGATGCCCTGGCTCACGACGTAGTCCAGGTCGCCGTCGCGCAGGGCCTGCTGCAGGCGCTTTTTGCCGGTGGGATTGATGCGCTCGCCGATGATGGCGATCTTGTGGCCGTCACAGGGAAGGTCCACGACCGTCTGGGCGCTCGTGACCGACATGCTGGGCTTGCGGTGGCGCGGGCTGGGCGTGTGGTTGTCGATAAGCGTGCGCAAAGCGGCCATGTGCGCCGGCGTGGTTCCGCAGCAACCGCCCACGACGCTCACGCCGTCGGCGATCATGCCGGCGACGGCCTCGGCGTATTCGGGGGCCTGGATGTCAAAGACGGTGTTACCGTTGTCGTCCACGTGGGGCAGTCCCGCATTGGCCTGCACCATAACGGGCTTGTCCGTAACGGTGAGCATACGTGCGGCGAGGCCTCGGAGCTCGGCCGGTCCCTGGCTGCAGTTGATACCCAAAACGTCGGCGCCGATGGCGTCGAGCGTGATGGCGGCGACCTCGGGGCTCGTGCCCAGGAAGGTGCGGCCGTCTTCCTCAAAGGTCATGGTGGCAAAGACGGGCAGGTCGGAGTTCTCGCGGCAGGCGAGGACGGCCGCCTTGATCTCGGCAAGGTCGGTCATGGTCTCGATAATAAAGAGGTCCACGCCCGCATCGACGCCGGCGCGCACTTCCTCGGCAAAGAGGTCGTAGGCCTCGTCAAAGCTGAGGGTGCCTAAGGGACGAAGCAGCGCGCCGATGGGGCCGATGTCACCGGCGACGTAGCGGGCGCCGGCCTCGCGGGCACAGGCGACGGCCGCGGCAAAGACGTCTGCCACGGTGGCGGCACCGTCGAGCTTGTGGGCGTTGGCGCCAAAGGTGTTGGCGGTGATCACGTCGCAGCCGGCCTCGACATATTGACGTTGGATATCGGTGATAACCTGGGGTTCCTCAAAGTTGAGCAGCTCGGGCAGGGCGCCCGCCTTCATGCCAGCGGCCTGCAACATGGTGCCCATGCCGCCGTCGAACAGCAGGTGTCCCGTGCCATCGATGGCCGCACGCAGGCGATCGTCCTTAATGCGCAGATCGTCGATCGTGCGCGTCTTGTACGTGGCACCGTTGCGACGTGCGGCATCAACAGGCGCCGCCAGCGCGGCGCCGTCCAGATCATGAGTGATAAGCGGAGTAAACATCGAGGGCTCCTAATGGCAGGAATAGAAGGTGGTGTGGGCGGCGCGGAAGCGGCAGTGCTCGCGCATGCGGCAGATATTGCAGGTGGGGCGGCTCTGGGCGTCGTGGACCTCGCCGTCGAATAGGCCGATCACCGCGGTCACGCTTTTGGTGGGCATGAGCAGGCTGGTGGGCGTGACGGTCAGGCCGATGAGCCGCGTGGCGTTGAGCGCTGTGACGATCGAGCGCTGGGCCGAGAGCGGGCAGTCGCCGTAGCCGGGACTAAAGCGCCAGTTGCCGGCGAGTCCGTGTGCGGCGGCGTCCGTCTTGACCTGCTGGTCCATTTGCTCAGCGGCGGCTTCCACGTAAGCGGAGCACGCGGCGTCGAGCGCGG
>CAJMJM010000137.1 GCA_905213725.1 Collinsella aerofaciens | reverse complement strand
GTCGACGCCGTTGGCGGGCCGGTTGCCACCGCTGGGCGGCCGCTGCCGGTGATGGCTGCCGAGGGCTCGCACCTTGCGGCCCGTGGCGACGGCGTCGCCGCGGATGCCGCGCCGGTGTATGTTGCCGGTGACGCTCGCAACGGCAGCTCGCTCGTGGTGAACGCTATGGCCGACGCCCTGGCCTGCGCAGCCGAAGTCGCCGACGCGCTGGAGCTGTAAAGTGGTCATTTAAGAACGTCCCCAATGACTAGTCATTATTTGTCTAGTCGTTGGGGACGTTCTTTGTGAGCGATTTGCTCGTTTGCCGACGTACGGGTGTTCATTTGTCGACTTCTTGGGCTGTGGTCACCTGTTGTTTCTGTGGTGGCTGCGGGCATATGGCTCAAAAGGACGGGTTAGCTGTCTATGTTTACCTGCTGTTTTGTTGCGGTGCGCATTTTCGGTCAAGCTTTTCGTCAAGTGTTTGGTCAGCATCTGGTTTGCAGCCGGAGGCCTATTTTGCCCGCGCTGGTCGTGGCCGACCACCCTCCTCGTAAGCTCAAATTGAGGTCTATCAGTTTGAGGAGGATGCCATGACTGACCACGCTTTAGACCGAGCGCAGCTAGCCGAAGCCGTCGGCAACGATATTGCCGACATAGCCCATTTTTGGATGCTGCGGAAGTTCCAGTTTTTGGAGCCGGCGCGCGAACAGTTCGAGATCATTGTCGACCCGTGGCTCAGCTATTGCACCGAGCCTTCGCAAAACGAAATCATGGCCTACAACATGGCGTTTACCGATTGGCTGCTCTTCGAGCGCTCCTATCGCCATGGCAAGACGCTGCTCGAGCTGTATGTTGACGAGCCGCCGGCATCGCTTTCGCCTGCCTCGCTCAAGCGGCTCGAGCAGGTACGCGACACGCAGTATTTCTCGCGCTTTGGCATTTTGGACAAGGATCCTGCGAACGGCATAGTTGCGCTGAAGGATACGCGCACCGACCGTCGCTTTGATGTCTACGACCCGCATATCGTGCAAAAGGAGCATTGGAGCGACGGCGCGATTGCGGTGCGCCTCGCTTGCGTCGACGATGTCTGGCTGACGGCGGGACAGCTCTATCTGTACGACATCGCGCGCCTGAGTGACACGGCAGTCGATGGGCCGGGTGCGGTGCATCCGGAGGACCTGCAGGATGGCTTTGACACCTCGTGCATCAGCTTCTTTTTGCGCCTGGTCCGCGACATCATGGGCGCCCAGGGGCGCTACGTAAAGTCGCTCAACATCTACGAGCAGGAGTGGGAGTAGGGGATGTGGCTGGTGTCGCCCTGCTGCCCTGACTTTGTCTCAATCTGTAACGTTTGGCGGCTGTTTGGGCCCGTAACTGTTACAGATCGAGACATTCCCCTGATGGTGCTGGGGTGGGCCTGCAACGTATTCCGTCCCCCCACATCCCCTCTTCCCTCCGTTAACCGATATGTCCGCAGCAATCCTGCCGCGCTGGATAATAATGGACAGATGTTCAAGTTTTCTGAGGGGGAGGAGCTCGATATGGCGTCTGCCGATCGTTCTACGTTGTTTATCAATGCGACCATTCTGGATGGTTCGGAGCATATGGAGCCGCAACCCGATATGGCCGTGGCCGTTGAGCGCGGTGTCATCACATGGATGGGGCCGAGTGCTGTGGCGCAGGCGCCCGCGGGTGCCGAGGTTATCGACCTGGGTGGTGCGTATCTCATGCCCGGTCTCATCAATATGCACGTGCACCTGTGCGGCTCGGGCAAGCCTGTCTCGGCCGGCGATGCGGGCGCGCTGATGAAGAAGCTCGATAATCCCGTGGGCCGCACCATCGTCCGCCGCATCCTCAAAGGCAGTGCCCAGCAGCAGCTAGCAAGCGGCGTGACCACGGTGCGCGGCGCGGGCGACCCGCTGTTTGCCGATCTGGCCGTGCGCGATGCTATCGATGCCGGCAAGTATCAGGGTCCTCGCCTGGTGGCGCCGGGAACGGGCATCACGGTGCCGGGCGGCCATGGTGCGGGCCTGTTCGCCCAGGTGGCCAACAGTCCCGCCGAGGCAGCCGAACAGGTGCGCGACCTGTATGCGCGTGGTGCCGACGTCATTAAGCTGTTCGTGACGGGCGGCGTGTTCGATGCGACCGAGGTGGGCGAGCCGGGCGTGCTGCGCATGCCGGTGGAGGTTGCCGCGGCGGCATGCAAGGCGGCGCACGATATGGGCCTTCCGGTTATGGCCCATGTCGAGAGTACCGAGGGCGTGAAGGCCGCGCTTGAGGCCGGCGTTGACACGATTGAGCACGGCGCTCCGTTGACACCCGAAATCTTGGAGCTGTATCGTGGCGCCGCGGGCACGCAGCTCGAGGGGCGTGCTCCGAGTGTGACCTGCACTATCAGCCCGGCGCTGCCGTTTGTATTGCTCGACCCGGAAAAGACCCATTCTACCGATACGCAAAAGAAGAACGGCGACATCGTGTGCTCGGGCATCATCGAGAGCGCCCGTGCCGCACTGGAAGCTGGCGTTAAGGTGGGCCTTGGCACGGACTCAAGCTGCCCGTTCGTGACGCAGTATGACATGTGGCGCGAGGTCGCCTATTTTGCCAAGTATGTCGACGTGAGCAACGCCTTCGCACTGCATACAGCCACGCAGGTTAATGCCGAGCTGCTGGGGCTGGGCGGCGATACTGGCGCGATCGAGTGCGGCAAGGCTGCCGATATCTTGGTAACGCGCGAGAATCCTCTCGATAATCTGTGCGCTCTGCGTGAGCCGATACATGTGATGTGTCGCGGTGATCTGGTGCGCAAGCTCAAGGTGAAGCGTATTCCCGAGGTGGACGCCGAGCTCGACGCGATTATGGCCATGCCTGCCGAGGCGTTGGCCGAGGAGCTTGCCCGCGATGGCGTGGCGTAAGCGCGCGATATGGCGATGCGACAAAGGGACAATCCTTTTGTCATAATCAGAAAAAGCCGAGGTCCCAGTGCGAGGCCTCGGCTTTTATTTGTCCCATAGTATGGCGGCTATGAGCGCGTTTCCATCTTGGCATGGCACTTGGGGCAGGTGACGCGGATCTTGCCCTTGCCCTTGGGAACGGAGAGCATCTGGCCGCAGTTGGGGCACTTGAGGTATGCCGTAGTCTTGCGACCCTTCCACATCTTCTTGGCCGTGCGCTTGGCACGCTCAAAGTCTTCCTTACTGGTGCCGGCCGCGCGTGAGGTGCTGGCCGCTGCGGCCCCGCCGCCCAAGCTGGCGACGAACTTGCCCAAGCCGGGGACCTTAGCCGAGCCGGCGACAAAGGCGTCGTTCTCCTTGCGACGTGCATCGATATTTTTGGACAGGCCGCGCAGCACGCTAATCACGATAACGGCGATGGCGATCCAGCTGAGCCACTGGATGCGGGCTATCGATCCGATCATCGCGATGACGATGCCGGCAAAACCCATCACGATGGTAAGTTCGTCGGCGCCGTTGCGACCTTTCATAAAGTCATTCATGCGAATTGCCTTTCATTCGATCTTCTGCACGCCTTTATACCCCTTTTGGTGCAAAGGGGACAGGTTAATCTGCACTAAGGTGGTGCAAACGTACCTGTCCCCGATGCACCAAAATGGTGCAAAGAAATCTGTCCCCAATGCCCCAATTACTTGGAGAGCTTGTCGACGACGCGTTCGATCTCGGCAAGCTTGGCGGCTTTGAGGTCTTCGTCGCCCGATTCGATTGCCGAAGTCACGCAGCCCTCGATGTGTGACTTCAACACATCGGCGTTGATGCGGGCGATGAGCGCCTGCGTGGCCATGAGCTGCGTGGAGATGTCGACGCAGTAGCGGGCCTCCTCGACCATTCGCAGGATGCCGTCGATTTGCCCGCGTGCCGTCTTGAGCATGCGGGTCACCGATTTATGGTCTGCCATCATGTCGGGTCCTCGTTTCTGGTCGATCTTCCGGATGCCCCCGTCAGTTGCGGTGAAATAGCTCTTGTTTGCAGGCTTGAAGCGCTAAAACAGGAACTATTTCACCGCAACTTCTGAGGATTGAGTAGGCAGCGCCTGCTACGCAGCGGTCACCGAAAGTGCGTGGAACTTCTCGCCGGCGGCCTCGACAGCGGCGGCGAGCTGCTCGGCGGTCACGGTGTCGGTGCACTCCACCTGGACAGTCTGGGTCTCGTGATCGGCGTCGGCGTCGGTCACCCCGGCCACGTTGAGCAGTGCCGTCTCGACGGTGGCGTCGCAGTGGCCGCACATAAGGCCGGAAGTTTTGATTGTGTATCGCATGGGTATTCCTCTCTGTTGTGTCGGCTTTCCCGGGCACCCGATCTTGACCTTCAAGTCGTCGCTCGCGTACCAAAGTACGCGTCGCTCCTCTTTCAGGTCAATCTCGGGCACCTGGAAAACCCGTTATAAATGGACTTAATGGTGAGCCTATTTTGCCACTTTAGGCTTAAAGGATTTCAAACGCAGGGCATTGGACACGCCGCACACGCTCGACAGGCTCATGGCCGCGGCGCAGAACATCGACGAGAGTTGCCATCCGGTGAG
>CAJMJM010000136.1 GCA_905213725.1 Collinsella aerofaciens | reverse complement strand
TCAACGATCCGTCCTATGAGCTTTTGCTTCGCCGGAAGTTGGGCGGCGTCTTTGAAGTTGACGAGCTACTGCTCGATTGGGACCAGGCCGATGTATGCGCGTTTGTGGGCGTGACGGAGCTGGGGCGCACGATCGATGTTCGGCTGGATACTGCCGACGGCGGTCGTCTTGCCGATGGCGACGTGCTCGCCGTCGACCGCTCGGGCATGGTGCCCGTGGCGGTTGTCGTGCGCCTGCGCAGCGCCGAGGTTTATTTGGTCGAAGTTGACCGAATGGATCCGATTGCGCTCGCGCATGCGTGCTGGGAAATCGGCAACATGCATGCACCGCTCTTCCGGGGCGACTCGGACGAGCATACCGTGCGCATGTATACGCCGGTGCAGCCTGTTTTGGGCCGCATGCTCCGGGGTGTCGAGGGCGTTCGGCTCTCGGTGGTTACACGTGAGCTCGATGCCAGCCGGCGCTTTGCGTCGAGTGCGGCGGAGGTCGTCGTGAGCATGGCTCCCGACTTTACCATCGTAAAAAAGACGCGCGGCTAAGCGCGCGTATGCGCAAGACGGGCTTTGAGGGGCGACCAATCAAGGTCCGTCTTGCTGTTGATAGGAGGCTTTGGGGGAAGCGTATGGGTCTTGAGGGAATCAAGCTGATCGCCTGCGATTTGGATGGCACGTTGCTGCATCCGGGGGAGCGCGAGCCGCGTTCCGAGGCCTTTGAGCTTATCGATGAGCTGCATCGTCGCGGTATCGTGTTTATGCCGGCGAGCGGCCGTCAATATGCGAGCTTACGCTATCTGTTTGCCCCGGTGGCCGATGAGCTCGCCTATGTATGCGAAAACGGAGCTCTGGTGATGAGCGAGGGGCGTGCCGTTGTCAAGCGTTCCATGGAGCGTAGCCTTGCTATGGATATCGCGAATGCCGTGGTTGCGTATCCCCATGCCGACGTGACCCTTTCGTGCGAGGGGCACCTCTACACCATGAGCGGCAACGATGCGTTTGTTGACCACCTGCGCTATGAGGTCCACTGCGATGTGGCGGTGGTCGACCGTCCCGAAGACATCGACGAGGACGTCATTAAGATTGCCTTCCAGACGCCCGAGGCGGAGCAGCCGGCGGCGCTGGAGCATTTTGAGCGCCTCTTTAGCGACCGTGTCGACGTGATGACGTCGGGAACCGAATGGACGGACTTTATCGGTTTCGGTTCGGGCAAGGGCTCCGCGCTTGCCGATTACGGTCGTGCCCTGGGTATTTCGCCCGATGAGATGATGGCGTTTGGCGACAATGAGAACGATCGCGACATGCTTAACGTCGTGGGCCATCCCTATCTGATGGAGAGCTGCAATCCCTCTATGCGTGGCATCAACGACCGCGTCCGCTACGTGCGCGCGGTCGAAGAAGAGCTGCGTCGTCTACTTGCTGAGTAGACATTTGGGACATGTCTAGAAATCTACTTTTTGCTGCAGAGTGCGGAAAGGTGGATTTTAAGGCATGTCCCAAACATCTATCGGCAGTCGGGGCAGAGCCCCTCAAAGATGGTGTAGTGCGACGTGACGTGCCAGCCGATTTGCTCGGACGCTTTGGCGTCGAGCTGGGCATCGAAGGGGAGCGGTACGTCGATGACGCGGCTGCACGAGGTGCAGATGATATGCGCATGCGGCTCGATCGTGCGATCGAAGCGGCTGCCGCCGGGCGTCTTGATGGAGAGGATCTCGCCGGCGTCGGCCAAGAGATTGAGATTGCGGTAGACCGTACCGCGGCTGATTTTGTCATCCTGCTCGCGCACGACGTTGTAGATTTCGTCGGCGGTGGGATGGTTATAGCTTTGGCGCACGGCGTCAAGAACCAGCTTTCGCTGCCTGGTATTTCTTCTTTGCACCGCCATGCGCCTCGCCTCTTTTCTATCAACGGTCGTAGGTAAATGATACCGTATTTAGCACACAATACTAATAATGAGGACTGAAACCGTCTTCATTGGCAAGTGGGGCTCGGGCCTGGGCGTCTACGAGGCGAAAGCGCGTTCCCATGCGCTCGTAGGAGGCATGAAGCGCCTCGAGATGAGATAGGATGTTTGCCGGAGCTCCCTGTATCTCCATCTCGACTGAACCGTCTTCCATGTTACGTACCCAGCCGGTGAGGGAGCGCGCCTGTGCGAGGTTGGTGTTGGTGAAGCGGAAACCGACGCCCTGGACCTGTCCCTCCCACCGCAGGAAATAGCGCTGCGGGGCGTCTTGAGTGGCCTCGTCGCTTGCGAGCACGGTGAGCCTACGGCGCAGCTCGAGCTCGACGTTTGATGGTTTTTGAGGCTCTCGACTGCCGCCGGTGACGCTGGAGAAGAACGTATCGAAGAGGCCCATCGCTATGCCTGCTTGCCTGCGTCGGCCGGGAAGGTTATGCCGGCCTGCTGGCGCACGGCATCCATGATGCGCAGTGAGACGAGCGTGACATCGCGGTAGTGGCCAAGCTCGTGACGTCCCGCCGGGGTCTCCCAAATCTCTTCCTTGACGTTATCGATGCCGCCGATGGCGGTGATAAAGTCTGCGAGTTCGTATTCCATGGTGTTGCTCGATTTGGGCAGGTCGAGCACGCGGCCGTTGTCGCTCTGTTCGCGCGGCGCCTCGGTCGCCGAGCCGCGTACGACGTCGTCGCGATAGTCGATGCGGACGTTGCGGGGCGTGGACAGATGGTCAATCTGGATAGTGCCACGCTCGCCTTCGATCTGCGAGGGCAGTAGGTCATTCGTAATTTTGGAGTGCGCGAGCTCGACGGAGATACGGCCACCGCCGTAGCTGGCGAGGATGGAACCGCAGCCATCGATGGGGCCGTGCGTGAGCTGTCGCGTGGTGGGGTCGAGCAGAGTAGCCATGCTCGTAAGGCCGGAGGGCATGCCGAAAATCTCGACCATGGGCTCGACGGTGTAGACGCCAATATCCATGAGGGAACCCGAGGCCATATTGCAGTCGAAGATATTGGTGGCGCGTCCCGCGAGAATCTCGTTGTAGCGCGAGGAATATTTGCCAAAGCGCAATGAGGCGCGACGGATGGGTGCGATTTCGCCCAGGGCGTCCTCGATGGCGTGGAAGGCGGGATCGTGGAGGGGACGCATGGCCTCGAGGGCCACGACACCTGCTGCCTCGGCAGCGCGGAAGACTTCCAGCGCCTGCGCCTCGGTGGCGCAGAAGGGCTTCTCGACGATGACGTGCTTGCCACCGGCGATGCAGGCAAGGGCCTGCTCGTAGTGAAGCGCATTGGGGCTGCCGATATAGACGGCGTCGACGTCGGCGGCTGCCGCGAGCTCATCAAGTGAAGTAAAGTTTCGATCGCCACCGCGCTCGGCGGTAAAGGCAGCGCCGCGATTGGCATCGCGCGAGAGCGTGCCCACAAACGTGACTTGGTCGTTGGCGTTGACGACCTGGATAAAGTCGTCGGTGATCATGGATGTGCCGATGGTCGCTATGCGCAGCATGTATCCCCCTCGTGCCGTTCGGTTTACAGGATGAGTGTAGCGCGAGGGGGCAGGAAATAGCGTGCGAAAACGCTATTACAGGTCGCTCTCGTTAAAGCCGGTGTCGATATCGAGGTTGCTGCCGTCGGCCGCCGTGGTGGCGAGCTCATCGCAGCGCTCGTTGAGCTCATGGCCGGCGTGGCCCTTAACCCAGATGAACTCCACTTTGTGCTTGCTCTTTGCGGTGAGCAGGCGCTCCCACAGATCGCGGTTCTTGACGGGCTGCTTGTTGGCGGTTTTCCATCCGCGCTTTTTCCAGCCGTCGATCCAGTGCTTGTTAAAGGCGTTGACGACGTACTGCGAATCGGAATGGACTTCGACCTCGCAGGGGCGGTTGAGCGCCTCGAGCGCCACGATGACGGCCATGAGCTCCATGCGGTTGTTGGTGGTCTTGGCGTAACCGCGCGAAAGCTCGGAGGTAAAGGTCTTGCCGGCGGGGTTGGTGTATTTGAGCACGGCGCCGTAGCCGCCGCGTCCCGGATTTGATCGGGCCGAGCCGTCGGTATAGATGATGACCTTCACGGGCTTCCTTTCGTTGGGTGCGCTTCATGCGAGTGACCATTGTAGCGCCATGCCCGCCGGGGGCTAGCAATCTATGATTTCTACCCCGTCTTCCGACAGTTAGTTGGCATGGATGATGCGGTTGAGCTCATCGAGGTATTGCTGCAAGAGGGGAGAGGGCTTGCGCTCGTCGTGCATGATATAGCCTACGTGCATCGTTGAGGCGTCTGCTAACGGGATCGATGCCATACCCCATTGCATTTCATTGGAGAGGACGCCGGTCGACAGGGTGTAACCGTTCGACGTGATAAGTAAGTTAGTAAGTGTTCCGCGGTCCGAGATTCGTATGTTGCGGTCGCAAGGGATATAGCTAAAAGGTTCCTCGGCGTAATAGAAGGAGTTTGAGGTTCCCTGCTCAAAGCTGTAGCGCGTATAGGGCGTGAGGTCGGCAAGGGACAGCTGAGGGCGGCGTGCGAGCGGGTGGCGCGCGCTAACGAAGACGTGGACCGTCGCGTCGAATAGGGGATGGAAGCTTGCACGGGCATCGGCGAAGGCCTTCTGCAGAACGCGGGCGTTAAAGTCATCCAGTTACAGAATGCCGATATCGC
>CAJMJM010000135.1 GCA_905213725.1 Collinsella aerofaciens | reverse complement strand
CTCTCGCTCCTTTCAGAAACGGCGCTTGAACACGGTTGGATCGCAGCAAATGTCTCCGCCATGCCAGGCATGCTCGAAGATATTATCGAGCGAACCAAAGAAGCCGCAGATAGCTACCTCTCACAGCCTCATGCGCGCATAAACGGCGTTCAAATTGGTCCAGTGGGCATCGATTGGACATATGCTCAAGAGGCTCAGGGCAACTGGCGCACGCGCATGAATGGCATCTTTAAGCAACTCGAAAAACATGACATCGGACTTCTCATTACCATCGATGAAGTCACCGTCGATCTCGAAGAAATGCTTCAATTTGCCTCTGTTTACCAGCACTTTGTACGCGAAGGTAAAAAAGTTGCCCTACTCATGGCAGGACTGCCCTACAAAGTATCGGCGTTGCTGCGTAACGATTCCGTCTCGTTCCTCAGGCGTTCCCAATATCATCAGTTAGGACGAATCACTGACGTTGAAATTGCAAACGCGTTTCGCAAAACCGTTGAGGCCGGAGGACGTTCAATCACACCAGAAGCGCTCGAGAATGCTGTGAAGGCCGTCGACGGATTCCCCTACATGATGCAGCTCGTCGGATATCGCACTTGGGATGTTTCGGAGAACTCGCCCCAAATCAGTGCATCCGATGTCCAGCAGGGTTCCCTACTCGCACGCATGGAGCTGCGTGATCGCATTCTCGAAACGACCTATCGAGAGCTTTCCGATAAAGACATTGAGTTTTTACTCGCGATGCTGCCCGATTCTGGCCCCAGCAGGGTCTCGGAGATAGCCAAACGCATGGGCGTCGCCAGCAACTACGCAAGCCAATACAAACGCCGCCTTCTCGAGGACGGCGTCATCGGGGAACGTGGGCGTGGTCTCGTTGGCTTTGACATCCCCGCATTCAGGGAGTTCCTGAGCGAGAAAGTCTCCTAGCACGCGGAGATTGTCCATAAGGACATCAACGCATGGCAATCAGTAATCCTCTTGGTAAGGGAAGTAGGCTTTCCGCCAACGCTGATTGCCATGCGTTCTTCTTGTCCTTAGGCGAGTTTGCGAGCGAGCTCTCGCACCTCTTCCAACTTGGGCGAGGAGACCATGCTGTCACGCTCGGTCATACCGCTGATGGTGACAATGCCCTGGTCCTCCCACTTGCAGTACGCACAGGTTGACTTGTACATAGCGATCGCCGCATCATAGACGCCCTCGCTATGGCTATCGAGCAAAAGGGCCGTCTTGGTGAACGGGAAGCCCGTAGCACCGAAGGCATACAGGCGGTCGATGGCGGCCTTCTCCTGCGCAGTGATATCAAACCAGTAGATAGGCGAAGCGAAGACAACCATATCGGCGCCTTTCAGTGTCTCGAGCACACCGGCCATGTCGTCCTTCTGCACGCAGGCACCCTCATGGGCAAAGCAGTACTGACACCCCAGGCAACCAGCAATCTTCTTGCCGGCAACGCGGATGACCTCGACCGTATGGCCGGCCTCGCGCGCGGTCTCGGCAAACGCCTCGACCATGGTGTCGGTATTGGCGCCCTTGCGCGGGCTACCGCTCAATACAACGATATTCATAAGAATCTCCCTTCTTCATGCCGCAGGCGCGCGGCATACATTTCGTTGTAACCAAAACGGATAGAGCTATTCAGTCGTCTGTAGATCGCATCTCTCGTTCGTGTTCTCTAGACACAATCTCATTGCCTGATAACTCCTCGGCCACCTTGATTTTCTCTCCGAGAATTGAACAGCAAATCGTTGCTCGCAAAGTATCGACTGTGAGAAAATTAGCTTGAGCTTTCTCCCTGCTCGCATAAGCGTTCGCGTGAAAGAGCCTAGCCGCATCGGCCAGGCGCAATATAGATCCGCGGAAACCGGCCTACGAACAAGGAGTGTCTTATGTATGGACAGCATGTTGCACCGCAGACCCATAACAAACGGACTGGCCTGTCTATCCGCGACGTCAAGCGTCATGCAGACGCCAGAATCGCCGCCTTCGGAGTAAGCATTCTTGTGGCAGGACTGCTTTTGCTACCCTGCGCAGCACTGGCGACAGAAATGCCCGAAACCGATGTCGCAGCACCCATTACCTGCGACGAAGCCAACGCGGAAGGCAGCCTCACAGCTACCACCGTTGTCGACCATAACTATGACCTGGAGCTCCCTCCTGCCTTTATGTTGGTCCAGAATGAGGCGTTTGTATACGATTTCCCCGACAAACCCGAAGACTTCATCTACGGGCTTAACGACACCGTCCTTCTCTTCAAGATCGACACCGATACCGAAGGCCTTATAAAAACCGAGAACCCCAAAGAGGCCAGCGTCTCTATTGCCCTGACCATGATCGACAATCACGTTAGAGCAACCGTAGTCTTTACAGGCAGTTACGCCGACGACCAAATCCCTTACAGGCTGAACCTCAACAGCTCAGCCCACCTTGGCACACACGTTGACCGTGACTTCGACAGCGGGCAAGGGATTATGCACGAGACGCGGCACGATTACTACATCCGTTACATCTTCGACAGTGACGTGCACTTGATTGCAACCGATACGAGCGGTTCCAAACCCGATCCAAGTGTTAAGCCGATCCCAGAGGTCAAACCCGAACCGGAAACCAAGCCCGAGCCCACACCGCAGCCCAAGACAGAAAAGCCCGCGGCAAATCCCGTTTCCACCAAGGCAGTAACGGCAGCTAAACCAGCCAGGACCACCCTACCCGCTACGGGCGACAACGGCGCGATAGCAGTCGCCCTGAGTGTTGCCGGTGGCGTAGTTGCATCAGTTAGCATTTCCGCAACAAGGCGTCGCAACCGCTAGCTAAAGCAAATACGCCATTCACACAGGCAAACAACCAAGCTCCAACGAAAACGGTCCAGTCATCCGACTGTGCCGCACTCCAGTAGTTCGTGGAAGATATCAAAGAGGTATCCCAGGCTCCCTTGAGCTGTGCGACAGACAGATCAGGTTTGGGAAGTAGAACGGCCCTTGCGCGAAGCGTGAATCGGGCAAGTCTGACGTTTATTCCCAGGGCCAAGCAGGGCCGGAGGTTTTATTGGCGGCTCTTACGGGCGTCGCGAGTTTTGGCGAGGACGTAGGCATCGGGGTCGTCTTTGAACCAGGGGCAACGGCGCTCGCCGGAGACCATATGGCGGTGGGGGCAGCCGCCCATGCACATGGGCAGAATGTGGTGCACGGATGATTGGGCGTCCGCAGGCTGAGTGAAGCCATAACAACACTTCGCGCATCGAGCAGTTTGAGCCGGCGTGCGCATGTCGGCGCCATACCGGGAAGAGAGGGCCTTCTTGTGGGGCGGACGACCCCATTGCAGTCTCCTTCCGCTCTAATCCTGCGGGAACGACAGCGGCCGTAGGAGTACCGCTACCGTACTCGTAGCGGTTCTCCGCCCCCTAAGCAGCGTGTCCGCTACGAAACGACCGTCTTGTAATAAGCGCCGAAGTCTGCGAGCGAGTCCATGATGGGCATCATCTGGCGGCCGAGCTCGGTAAGGCCATACTCAACGCGGGGAGGATTCTCGCCATAGTCATGGCGAAAGACCAGCCCATCATCCTCCATCTGCCGCAGGCTGTCGGTAAGCACCTTCTGAGAGATCCCCTCGAGGTCGCGGCGCAACTCGTTGAAACGCCAAGGGCGTACGCGCAAGTTACGGATAATGAGCAGCTTCCACTTGCCGCCAATGAGCGTTACCGCCGTTGCGACCGGACACTCCGGAAGCTCCTCTTTCGCCATCACGGGAGACCCAACCTCCTTGACCATACCGGTTTCACAAAAAAGTACGCAGTTACAAATATGTGCGTACTCGTATATGCATTCGCCTTCGCGTAGAATATAACTCACGCAGGAGATGCCTGCAAGGTACATCAACCCCAAGAGAGGAACCATTATGGCTAATTATGCAAGGACCCACATCGGTAATGAGAGCCGTGTCGAGCTGCACGAAGTGCTCGGGCTTACCGGGGCAGAGGTGAGTGTCAACAATCTTCCCGCCGGCGCTGGCGTTCCGTTCGTCCATGCACACAAGGAAAACGAGGAAATCTATGGCGTGCTCGAAGGCGCCGGCTCGGTCACGATCGACGGTGAGGAAATCGAGCTTGCAGCCGGCGACTGGCTGCGCATTTCCCCCGCCGCACACCGTCAGTTCCGCGCCGCATCCGACTCGGGCATCACATACGTCTGCATTCAGGTCAAGCAGGGATCCCTTGATGCCTTCACGGCCGACGACGCTATCATGTTCTAATTCGCGATCGGTGTGCAAGGGGCCGATACCGCCCGCATGCCCCCTTCGGAATAGGCGCTGAGCAGCTCCTGGGCGTGGGCGAACTCGGGCCCTCGCCTCCAACCGAGTAGGCGGTTGACCGCGAGATTTCCCTGGACGTTGTGAACGAAGAGCAGATAGGCGTCCTCGCGCGAGAGCCCGGTCTCCTCCATGATCGAGGGAACCATCTGCTCAGCGCCGCGCTCGACGACGCGCTGTGCCACCCGGGCGTATGCATCGTCATCCGAGTAGAGCAGATAATAGTCATCGTTTGCCGGCGGGCGCTGGCAGAGAGCCTCCGCCTCCGTTCCCTCAAGCGGGGGCGCCGCCGCCAGGGCCTCGTCGATAAGAGCCTCAAGCAGCGCGAACTTGTCCTCGTAGTGCAAATAGACCGTGCCGCGGTAGA
>CAJMJM010000134.1 GCA_905213725.1 Collinsella aerofaciens | reverse complement strand
TATCCGCCAGCTCAAGGACGAGGAGCGCGTACGCCTGCGCCCCGCCGTCATCTTTGGCTCGGACGGGCTCGACGGCTGCGCACATGCCGCCTTCGAGATCCTGTCCAACGCCGTTGACGAGGCGCGCCAGGGCTACGGCAAGCTCATCACCCTTACCGCCTTTCGCGATGGCTCCATTCAGGTAGAGGACAATGGCCGTGGCTGCCCGCTCGACTGGAACCCTTCCGAGAAGCGTTTTAACTGGGAGCTCGTCTTTTGCGAACTCTACGCCGGCGGCAAGTATAACAACAACCAGGGCGGCGACTACGATTTCTCGCTCGGCACCAACGGCCTGGGCTCCTGTGCGACTCAGTACGCCTCCGAGTACATGGACGTCACGGTTTGGCGCGACGGCAACAAGTACTCCCTGCACTTTAAGAAGGGCAAGGTCGTCGGCGCCAAAAAGAAGGCGCTCGAGATTGAGCCCAGCGACGAGATCCGCACCGGTACCACCATCAAGTGGCGTCCCGATCTTGAGGTCTTTACCTCCATCAGTATCCCCCACGATTGGTATCGCGAGACCATGCGCCGTCAGGCCGTGGTCAACGCCAACGTGACCTTCCGCCTGCACATCGAGGGCGACGATGGTGAGTTTTCCGAAGAGGATTTTTGCTATCCCAAGGGCATCGAGGACTACGTGCTCGAGAAGGTCGGTACCGACTACCTTACCGAGCCCTTCTTTATCGAGGCCGACCGTCGCGGTCGCGATCGCGAGGACCTGCCCGATTACAACGTAAAAATCACCGCATGCATGTGCTTCTCGCGCACCTTCATGATGCAGGAGTACTACCACAACTCATCGTGGCTCGAGAACGGCGGTTCGCCCGAGAAGGCCGCCCGCAGCGCTTTGACCAGCGCCATCGATGCCTACATTAAGCAACAGGGCAAATACAACAAAAACGAGAGCGGCATTAAGTGGCAGGACGTCCAGGACTGTCTGGTACTAGTGACCAACTGCTTCTCCACCCAGACGTCTTACGAAAACCAGACTAAGAAGGCCATCAACAACCGCTTTATCCAGCAGGCCATGACTGCCTTCTTTAAGGAGCGCCTCTCGACCTACTTGATCGAGAACAAGGACGCCGCCAATAAGATTATGGAGCAGGTGCTCATCAACAAGCGTTCACGCGAGAATGCCGAGAAGACGCGCCAGAGCATCAAGACCAACCTGCAGCAGAAGACCGATATGGCCAACCGCGTGCAGAAGTTCATCGACTGCCGCTCCAAGGACAAGAACCGTCGCGAGATCTACATCGTAGAGGGCGACTCGGCAGCAGGCGCCATTCGCACCTCGCGCGATGCCGAGTTCCAGGGCGTCATGCCCGTCCGAGGTAAGATCCTCAACTGCCTGAAGGAGGATTATCCGCGCATCTTTAAGTCCGACATCATCATGGACCTTATGCGCGTGCTGGGCTGCGGTGTGGAGATCAAGGACAAGCGCATCAAGAACCTGGGCGCCTTTGACCTGGACAACCTCAACTGGAACAAGGTCATCATCTGTACGGACGCCGACGTCGACGGTTATCACATCCGCACGCTCGTGCTCACCATGCTCTATCGCCTGGTGCCCACGCTTATCGACGAGGGCTACGTGTATATCGCCGAGTCGCCGCTCTACGAGATCAACTGCAAAGAGAAGACCTACTTTGCCTACACCGAGCTCGAGAAGAACGGCATCCTTAAGGAGATCGGCGACCAAAAGTGCTCGATCAACCGCTCCAAGGGTCTTGGTGAGAACGATCCGGACATGATGTGGCTCACCACCATGAACCCCGAGACGCGCCGCCTGATCAAGGTGGAGCCCGAGGACGTCACCAAGATGGAAACCATGTTCAACCTTTTGCTTGGCAACGACGAGGCAGGCCGCAAGCGCCATATCTCCGAGCACGGCAAGGAATACCTGGACCAGCTGGACCTGCAGTAGCAGCAAATCGATAACGACGGCCCATAAGAAGTTCAAGAGGAAATCGTGGCAAAGAAGAAGACGAAGAACCAGCCAAAGAAAAAGCAGGTCAACGCCGAAAACGTCATCGGCCTGCACTCCGAGGTCACCGACCAGCCGATCACGCAGACGCTCGAGGTCAACTACATGCCCTACGCCATGAGCGTCAACGTCTCGCGTGCGTTCCCCGAGATCGACGGCTTTAAGCCCTCGCACCGCAAGCTGCTCTACACCATGTACAAGATGGGTCTGCTCAAGGGCGAGCGCCAGAAGAGCGCCAACATCGTGGGGCAAACCATGAAGCTCAACCCGCACGGCGATGCCGCGATCTACGAGACGATGGTGCGCCTGGCGACGGGCAACGAGGCACTGCTTGCGCCCTTCGTGGAGTCGAAGGGCAACTTTGGCAAGTACTATTCGGGCGATCTGAGCTACGCCGCCTCGCGTTATACCGAGGCCAAGCTCTCCCCCATCAGCGCCGAGAGCTTCAAGGACATCGACAAGGACCCGGTCGACTTCGTGGACAGCTACGACGGCGCCATGAAGGAGCCGCGTTTGCTGCCCACCACGTTCCCCAACATCCTTGTCTCGGCCAACAAGGGCATCGGCGTCGCCATGGCGTCCGACATCTGCGGTTTCAACCTCAACGAGGTCTGCACCGCCACCATGCACTACCTGCAGGATCCCGACTGCGACCTGCTCGAGTACATGCCCATGCCCGACTTCTCGACCGGCGGCGAAATTATCTACCGCCGCGAGGAGATGGAAAAGATTATCGAGACCGGCCTTGGCAGCTTCCAGATCCGCTCCCGCTGGCGCTGGATTCCCGAAGAGCGCATCATCGAGGTCTACGAGATCCCCTACACCACCAAGACCGATGTCATCATCGAACGCATCGTCAAGCTCTCCAAAGAGGGCAAGGTCAAGGAGATCGCCGATATCCGCGATGAGACCGACCTCTCGGGTCTGCGTATCGCCATCGACCTTAAGCGCGGCGTCGACCCCGACAAGCTCATGGCCAAGCTCTATCGCTCGACCACGCTGCAGGATTCGTTCTCGTGCAACTTCAACGTGCTCGTCGACGGCTATCCCCGTGTTATGGGCGTGCGCCAGATTCTGCACGAGTGGGTCAAGTGGCGTATTGAGTCCACGCGCCGCCGCATTAACTTTGACCTGGGCAAAAAGTCCGAGCGCCTGCACCTGCTGCACGGCCTTGAGGCAATTCTGCTCGACATCGACAAGGCCATCGCCATCATCCGCGGCACCAAGCTCGAAGCCGAGGTCGTGCCCAATCTTATGAAGGGTTTCGACATCGACGAGACCCAGGCCGAGTTTGTTGCCGAGCTCAAGCTTCGCAACATCAACGAGGAGTACATCCTCAACCGCACCAAGGACATTGCAAAGCTTGAGGGCGAAATTGCCGAGCTGGAGGAGATTCTCTCGAGCGAAGACAACATCAAGAAGGTCATCAGCGACGAGTTGGCCGCGGTCAACAAGAAATATGTGATGCCGCGTCGCACGGGCAGGATCGAGCCCCATGAGGTCATCGAGGTGAGCTTGGAACCCGAGGTCGAGGAGTACCCGGTCACCATCATGCTCTCGCGCGATGGCTACCTTAAGAAGATGACGGACCGCGTACTCAAGAAGGCGACCACGCTCAAGTACAAGGACGGCGACAAACCCTTTATCGAGTTCCCGTCCTCCAACACCCACGAGCTGCTGGTCTTTACCAACAAGAGCCAGGTGTACAAGTGCAAGGTTGCGGCGTTTGAGGACACCAAGTCGGCCCAGCTGGGCTCGTACCTGCCGACCGATCTTGAGATGGAACCCGACGAGGGTGTCATCTGGGTCATCGACCCCGAGGACTACAAGGCCGACGTGCTGTTTGTCTTTGAGAACGGTCGTGTGGTGCGCGTCGCACTTGCCGGATACGTTACCAAGACCAACCGCAAGCGCCTTAAGAACGCCATCTACGGCGGCAGCAAACTGCTGTATGCCCAGGTGCTCAAGGAAGATCGCGATATTGCACTGGTCTCGAGCGACTATCGCCTGATGAACTTCAACACGTCGTTGCTCAAGACCAAGACGACCACCAACACGCAGGGCGTCCAGGCCTTTACGGCTAAGAAGGGCCGCTCGGTCACCACCGTCGGCACAACCGAGGAGATTCTTGGCGCCGGCGTCTCGGCCGAGAAGTTCACCGCACAGAGCCTGCCTTCTGCCGGTGCCCTCATGAAGGAAAACGACATGCCGAGCCTGTTTGACTAGGTGCCACGGCAACGAGACCGTTAGATACTTCTCAAAGCGACGAGGCCCGGAACGCAACGGCATTGCGCCCGGGACTCGTCGTTTTTCTTCTCAACTATTTTTTAACGCAGATAAATTGATTTCTGCTTATTTTTCTGCGTAAAAAATGTCAGCGTCACTGCTTCGATGCCCTTTGGTCAGCTGTTAGCAAAACTTGCAAAAATTAGCAAAACTTGCAAAAATTAGCAAAACTTGCAAAGGAGTCACCATGGAGTACAGCAAGAACCCCTTTACCCCGACGTTCGGAAGCGTCCCTCCCTTTCTAGCGGGTCGCGAGCATATTCTGCGTGACATCAACCGTGGTTTTATCAACGGCCCGGGAGATCCAAACCTGTCGACTATTTTTACGGGCGCAAGGGGAACGGGCAAGACGGCGCTTCTCTCGCT
>CAJMJM010000133.1 GCA_905213725.1 Collinsella aerofaciens | reverse complement strand
ATGAACTCGGTGACGATGATGGGGTCGCGATATCCCTCGGGTACCTGGATGTCGTAGAGGTTGGACCACTTGCGGGCGAACTCGGTGCCAAACGGCAGCAGGGGCATAAAGTTGCATGAAAAGGCGGACTGACGGCCCTTGGTAACCGTACCGACGACCATTTCGAGCGGAATGTCTCTCAGGCCGACATTCTCTCGCTGGCCTAAGGGGAGCTGGGCACCCACGCTATCGAGGTCCGTGAGGTACGGATACTCGCTTTGACTAATGGCGCGACGACGTCCTTGCTCGCCGCGCTTGCGTGCTTGACGGTAGGCCTCTTCCATGATGTTGCTCCCTTAGTCGTTTAAACAACTATATGAACCATGGTACCACGAATGAAAACCACAACAAAGGTGCCTGTCCCCTTTGTGGTGGTTTAGGCAATGATGGGGGCGATGGCGCGGATGCAGGCGTCGGCAGCGGTGAAAGTGGTGCTGTCGTCGCTGACGATAAAGATGATCTTGCCCTTAATGCCAAAGTCGCCGATCTCGCTAAAGAGCACATACGGCTCCTTGTCAAAGCCCGAGATGGGAAGCACGGCGGCCTTGGTGGCGCTGGTCAGCTCGTCTGCCAGCGCGTCGAGCGAGGCCCACTTGGACGTGTCCTTTACGGCAACGGGCACAGCCACGCGCCCAAAGGGCATCAAATGCACGAGCGTGTTCTTGGAGATGTTGGAGTTGGGGACGATGATGGTCTGCCCGCAGGCATCTTCGATGGTCGTGTGGCGCCAGGTGATGTCCTGGACCACGCCCGACACGCCGCCGACTTCGATATTGTCGCCAGGCTTGATGATGCCCATAAACGTAACCTGCATGCCGCCAATAAGGTTTGACAGCGTGTCCTGAAAGCCGAGCGAGATGGCGATGCCGCCGACGCCAAGAGCGGCGACGAGCGCGTTTGCGTTAATGCCAAAGCAGTTGTCGAGGATAAAGCTGCCGCCGATCATCCAGATGACGGCGCGTGCGATGTTGATGAAGATGCTCGATGCCGGAAGCGGGTTGTCGTCGCGATTGAGCAGGTGACGCAGGGTCTTGGATACGACCTTGGTGGCGACGGCGGTGCCTATCGCCAAGATGACGGCCCAGATGATGTTGTGGACCCACCGTTGCTCAAAGAAATGAAGAATCGGCTCAAACAATTCCATGTAGGGAAAACCTCCTTATGATCGTCCAACCATGATACCCACCAAGAAGCCCGTCCGATCACATCGGACGGGCCGATAACTTGAGATGGGGTGGCCGCGGTGGCGTAAGCTGGGGCGCCGGCGAGCACGCCGGCAAGGAGTGCGGCGGTCAAGGCGAGACGGGGAAGAGAGCTTCTCGTGGCAGTTTCCTTAGTCCTTAACCAGTAGTTCCTGCTGACGCTGGATTATCGACATAATATGCGAAAACCGCCGCAAGGGCGTCTGTCCCTTTGCGGCGGTTTTGACGTTTGCGCAGGTAAAACCTGTCAAAATAAACCTGTCCCTTTTTGGTAGGTTTAGCTCAGCAGCATGCGGTCGTTGGCGAGCTCGCCGCCCGAGACCTCCTCGAACTTCTGCAGCAGGTCGGCGACGGTGAGCGACTTCTTCTCATCGCCCGCCACGTCGTAGATTACGTGGCCCTCGTGCATCATGATCAGGCGATTGCCCAGACGGATGGCGTCATTCATGTTATGCGTGACCATGAGCGTGGTCAGGTGGTGCTCGTCGACGATCTCTTCGGTCAGATTGAGCACCTTCGATGCCGTCTTGGGGTCGAGGGCCGCAGTGTGCTCGTCGAGCAGCAGCAGGCGCGGCCTGGTGAGCGTGGCCATCAGCAGGGTGAGTGCCTGGCGCTGGCCGCCCGAGAGCAGGCCGACCTTGGCGTTGAGACGCGTGTCCAGACCAAGGTCCAGGCGCTTGAGCAGCTCAACGTACTCATCTTTCTCGGCCTTGGTGACGCCCCACGAAAGGCCGCGACGCTGGCCGCGACGCTTGGCGAGGGCCAGGTTCTCGGCGATCTGCATGTCGGCAGCGGTACCGCGCATGGGGTCCTGAAACACGCGGCCCAGGTACTTGGCGCGCTGCGACTCGCTCAGGCGCGAGATGTCGGTGCCGTCGAGCTCAATAACGCCCGAATCGAGCGGGTACACGCCGGCGATCATGTTGAGCAGAGTGGACTTGCCGGCGCCGTTGCCGCCGATCACGGTTACAAAGTCGCCGTCATTCAGGGTGAGGTCGACGCCGGTGAGCGCGCGCTTCTCGGTGACGGTGCCCTTGTTAAAGGTCTTCTTGACGTGCGAGAGCTTAAGCATCTGCCTCATCCCCCTTCGTGTAGGAGCTGCGGAGCTTATAGCGCTCCCAAACCACGGGCACGCACAGGGCCACGGCGACGATCACGGCGGAGAGCAGCTTCATGTCGTTGGCGTCCATGCCCAACTGCAGCACGATGGCGCGGATAAGGAAGTACACCACGGAGCCAAAGACGGCGGAGGCAAGACGGACGCTAAACTGCGTGAGGCCGCCGGGCAGCAGACGGCCGAGCACCTCGCCGATAACAATGGCGGCAAGACCGATAACGATGGCACCGGTGCCCATACCAATGTCGGCATACTTTTGGCTCTGGCAGATGAGCGCGCCCGAAAGGCCGATGCGCGCGTTGGAGAGCACGAGGGCTATCATGTTGGTGGAGTTGGTGTTGACGCCCAGAGCGCGGATCATGTACTCGTTGTTGCCGGTGGCTCGCAGCGCCGAGCCAATCTCGGTGCCAAAGAACCAATACAGGATGGCAACGATAGCCACGGCGAGCAGGATGCCCAAGATGATGGCAACGGTGGACTGCGGCAGACCGGTGATATTGCTGACGGCGGAGAACACGGTGCCCTTGGCAAGAATGGGCGTATTGGACTTGCCCATGATGCGCAGGTTGATGGACCACAGGCTGATCTGGGTGAGGATTCCGGCGAGGATCGCAGGAATCTCAAAGACGGTGGTCAAAATGCCCGTGACGGCGCCCGCGATGGCGCCGGCGCACATACCGGCCAGCACGGCGAGCAGCGGGTCGACGTTGTTATTGACGATGAGCACAGCGCAGACGCAGCCGCCGAGGGCAAAGCTGCCGTCGCAGGTCATATCGGGAATGTCGAGCAGGCGGAACGTGATAAACACGCCAAGCACCATAATGCCCCAGAGGACGCCCTGCGAAACGGCGCCCTGCAATGCAATGAGCATGCTTCATACCTCCTAGGATAGGGTGGACACGTGATTCACCATAATAGCGGTAACAATGCATAGAAGAGTTACGGACAGACGTTTTGTTTTACCTGAAACAAGCAGGGCGGACGCCGGTCTACAGCGCCCGCCCCTGTGGCTCAGATATTGAATAACGCGGCTAAAGCGCGAGCACGGGCTCTAGACGCATGCCGCGTATGGCATTACGCGTCCAGGGCGGAAAGGTCGATGCCCAGGGCCTCGGCCATTTCGTCGTTCTTGACGACGACCAGGTCCTTGCTCGAGAGGTGCTTGATCGGCATGTCTTCGGGCTTGGCCTTGCCCTTCAGGATCTTAACGGCCATCTCGCCCGCGGCGTAGCCCAGGTCCTCATAGTTGATGGAGAGGGTGAACAGGCCGCCGGCCATGCACATACCCTCCTCGCCAGTCACGAAGGGAAGTTTGTTCTCCTTGCAGATCTGGCCCACCTGCGAGGCGCCCGCGGCGATGGTGTTGTCGGTGGGGGAGTACAGCGCGTCGACCTTGCCCACGGCAGACTCGACGACGGACTGAATCTCGTTGGAGCTCGAGACGGTGAAGTCAGTGTACTCGAGGCCCAGCTTGTCGAGCTCCTTCTTGGCGGCCTTGATCTGGACGTCGGAGTTGGACTCGGCGGTGCAGTAGAGCAGGCCGACCTTTTTAACGTCGGGCAGGACCTTCTGCATCATCTCGAGCTGCTCGGCGACCGGGGTGAGGTCGGAAGCGCCCGTGACGTTGGTGCCGGGCTTGTCGTTGTCCTGGACCAGGCCGGAGGCGGCGTAGTCGGTGATGGCGCAGCCCACGATGGGGATATCGGCCGTGGCGCCGGCGGCAGCCTGCGCGGCGGGCGTGGCGATGGCATAAATCAGGTTGACGTTGTCGCCCACAAACTTGTCGGCAATGGACTTACACGTGGACTGGTCGTTCTGGGCGTTCTTCTGGTCGATCTTGACCTTAAGGCCGCTCTCCTTGATGGCCTTGACAAAGCCGTCGTTGGCGGCATCGAGTGCGGAATGCTCGGTGAGCTGCAGAACGCCGATGGTGTAGTCGGAACCGGCGGCAGCAGAGCCGGAACCAGAGTTGCCGCCGCATCCGGCGAGCGGGGCGAGCGCGAGCAGGCCGGCGGAGACCAGAAGGCTCCTGCGACTGATGGTGATGTCCTTCATATCATTACCCCCAGTATAAAAATGGCTGGAAACACTGCACTGGGACAAAGTGCAAGTGGAACTATAGTAGCGCTGATGTCCATTTTTACAACAGCCTGGCGGGTTTTTTAATACAGAATCGGATGGGCGGTACGGGTAGTCGAATGGGCGGCGGAGGGTCTTATGCGGCGGAGGAGGCGTCGTCCTCCTAGACGAGGGAGGCGAAGCGCTTCTTGCAGTCGAGGAGACGAGTGGTGAAGAATCTAGAGCGACAAAACTCTACGT
>CAJMJM010000132.1 GCA_905213725.1 Collinsella aerofaciens | reverse complement strand
ATGGAGGGTGGAGTGGTGGGGCGGGGTGGGGGAAGGGGTGGGGAAAGGTGTTGAAAAATGGGGCGGTTCCCCATATTATTAATGACGTCGACAGGCGGGGTGGTTCCCCGCGTACGTGCCATCTGAGTAACCGAGGGGAGGGCGCACATGGGAATGACTGGTGCATACGAGCGCAATCTCGATGCAAAAGGTCGTCTGTCCCTGCCTGCACCCCTTCGCGAGGAACTTGGAGAGCACGTTCGCGTGTTCAAAGCCCTGGATGTCGATGCTCTGTACGTGTTCTCTGCCGAGGCCTTCGATAAGTGGGTCGAAGGACTCTTCGCGGGTCGTGAGGGCCACGAGGGTTTTAACCCGCGTGACATTAACGACCAGAAGCTCATGAGGGCGATCAACAAGCGCACCACGTCGATGGACGTGGACGGCGCCGGTCGTATCGGTCTTTCCGAGTCTCTCCGCAAGCAGGCGAACCTCGACCGCGAGGTCACGGTTGTGGGCAACTACGACCACCTTGAGGTTTGGGATCGCGCCGCGGCCGATGAGGACGATGACGATGAGGCCCTGCTGGACCTCTTCTTCTCGTAAGGGCAAGGCACGGGTAACGGATGGAGCGTGGGATCTTGACACAAGAATATCGGCATGAACCTGTCATGCTCGGCGAAGTGCTTGAGTCGCTGCGGCTAAAGAGCGGCTCCGTTGTCTGCGATTGCACCCTTGGCGGTGCCGGCCATTCGGTAAAGATGGCCGCGCAGGTGGGGGAGACGGGCCTTTTGCTCGGCGTCGATCAGGACGACATGGCCCTCGAGGCCGCTGGCGCCCGTCTGGACCGCGAGGTTCCCGGAGTTCCGCACCAGCTGCTGAAGGGCAACTTCGGCGACTTGGACGAGCTGCTTTGCTCGGCCGAGGTGCCCGGGGTCGATGGCTTCCTGTTCGATTTGGGCGTTTCGTCACCGCAACTCGATATCCCTGGCAGGGGCTTTTCGTATAACGAGGACGCCCCATTGGACATGCGGATGGATCCGGGTAATAACACCTTAAACGCAGCTGAGGTCATCAACACCTATAACGAACACGACCTCGCCCGGATTCTACGCGTCTACGGCGAAGAGAAGTTTGCCTCGCAGATCGCGCGCGAGATCGTGCGCCGCCGCGAGCAAGAACCGATCGAAACCACCGGCCAATTTGTCGAGATCATCAAGGCGGGTATCCCGGCTGCCGCTCGTCGGCATGGCGGACACCCGGCCAAGAAAAGTTTCCAGGCCATTCGCATCGAGGTCAATCACGAGCTCGATGTGCTCGAACGAGGGCTTGATGCCGCCACCAGGTGGCTCAACCCGGGCGGACGTATCTGCGTCATCTCGTATCACTCGCTCGAGGACCGTATCGTAAAGAACCACTTTAAGGAGATGAGCCAGGGGTGCACGTGTCCGCCGGAGATTCCGGTGTGCGTGTGCGGCAACGTGCCGATACTCAAGGTCATCACCCGCAAACCCTTGGTTGCCCAGCCTGATGAGGTTGAGCGCAACCCTCGGGCGAGATCAGCCAAAATCCGCGTGGCGCAGCGTCTGTAGGCGTGACCGCGCGATATTGGACCTCCCGCTCGCACCATAAACGAAGCTTAAACACACTACCAACGTACTCGGGATGGGAGGCGGCATATCATGGGCTACAACACTTCAAGCGCAGCACTCGCCTATGATATGAACGCCATGCCCGCCTATCGTGAGACGCCGCAGGCCCCTGTTGCTCCCCGTGAGCAGCGCACGCCGCGCTTTGATGTCTACACGGGCGCGGGCCGTCAGGCAAACCAGGCGGTAAGCCCGGTTTTCATGAGCGTTCTTAAAACGTTTTGCATCATTGCGGCTATCTTCATGACGATCGGCGTCGCCCGCGTGGCGCTCGCCGGCGTTACGGCCCAGGTGCTCAACAGCAACGCCGAGCTTACCAACACGCTCGAAAAGGCGACCGATGAGAGCTCCGACCTGGAGGTCATGCATTCGGTCTATGGCGCCGACACGCGCATTCGCGACCTTGCGGGCGCTTATGGCATGGTGGAGCCCAGCGAGAGCGTTACACTTGACTTTTCGCAGGATGCAGCCGCGGGCGCCAACGCGACCGCGACCGCTCAGTAGCAAGACGGTAGCTGAGTATGACAAATGACTATCGCCGCGGTTCCGATGGGGGCCGCGGTTCTGGACGTCCCTCGTCGCGGGGACGTTCTGGTTATCAAGGAACGGGTCGGCAATCTTACAACGCCGGGCAGTCCCGTGGCAACGACCCGGCGTCGCGACTTCGCGGCTCGGGCGGCCCTCAAGTGCATAACACCAGGTCGCGCAAGAGTTCGTCGACCGAATGGCTCACAGGCGCGCCTCTGCCTCGCCGCAAAGCCGTCATGGGATTCATTGGGCTTGGCTTGGGCTTGGGCGTCTTTCGCCTTGCCGACTATCAAATTGTCGAAGCCGATAAACTGCGCGAGCGTGCCGATGCGCGCCGCCTGCTTGCGCAGACCCTCTATGCCAAACGTGGCACCGTCTACGACCGCAACGGCAACGTGCTGGCGTCGTCGGTCGAATGTCGCAACATCGCCGTGAACCCGCAGCTTGTCGAGGATGTCGACAAGACGGTGTCGGCGCTGGTCAAGGCAACTGGAATCGATAAAAAGACCTGCCGCAAGCTCGTCGAGTCCGATGGCACCTGGGTGTATATCAAGCGCCAGGTGGACGAAGACGATGCTGCGGCGCTGGAGAAGAAGAATCTGCCCGGCGTGCTTTTTGAGCAGGCCATGAAGCGCGTATATCCATACGGCAATCTGGCATCGCAGGTGCTGGGTGTAGTGAATGTGGACAACGACGGCTTGACGGGTCTCGAAAAGCAATACAACAAGCTTCTGACCGGCACGAACGGTTCTCTCGTACGCGAGCGCGCGAGGGACGGCAGCTATATCGCGGGCGGTGCCTATAAAAAGGTGGCCGCGGTCGACGGCGTTGATATCGTGACGACGCTCGACGTCAATATCCAGCGTGCGGCTGAGGATGCTCTGACAGAGGCTGTCGAGAAGACAAAGGCCAAGAACGGCTCGGCTTTGGTCACCGACCCCACGACCGGTGAAATTCTCGCAGCCTGCTCGTACCCGACCTACGACCAGACCGATCTGGAGAACGCCAAGACCGAGGATATGAACCTGCGCCTGGTCACTGACGCCTACGAGCCCGGCTCGGTCTTTAAGACGCTCGTGGCGGGCGCCGGCTTCGACTTGGGCGTCGTGCGATCGAGTACGTCGTTTGAGGTGCCGGCGAGCATCAAGGTGGGCGACGATACCGTTACCGATGCCGATAAGCGCGACTATGGCATGACCATGGATGTGCGCGAGATGATGCGCCGTTCGTCCAATGTGGGCTTTGTCCTGGTGGGGCGCAAGATCGGTGCCGACGACTTTGCCGCCTATGTGGACAAGTGGGGCAGCGGTCACAGCTCCGGTGTCGATTTTCCGGGCGAGAGCCTGGGCATCGTCAAGGAGCGTGACCAGTATGACGGCGCCACGCTGGGATCGATGAGCTTTGGACAGGCGCTGTCCGTCTCGCCGATTGAGATCGCACGTGCCGTGGGCGGCATCGCCAACGGCGGCGTGATGATGACCCCGCACTTCTATAAGTCCAGCAAAGGCGACGAGAAGGACTGGGGCGAAGGCGAACGCGCGATTTCTGAGGACGCCGCATCCCAGGTGACATCGTGCATGCAGACGGTCGTGTCCGAGGGAACGGGCGTTGGCGGCGCGGTTGACGGCTATGACGTGGCGGGTAAGACCGGTACGGCCGAACGTGCCGACGAGAACGGCGGCTACCTCAAGGAGAACTACATGTCGTCCTTTATGGGCTTTGCACCGGCACAATCGCCCAAGGTGCTGTGCTATATCACGCTCGACGGAACGCCGAGCGGCTCAGATGCCGCTGCGGTGCCGTTCCAGTCCATTATGGCCAACGCGCTCGACGTGTTGGGTGTCCCGCGCACCAAGTAGGGGGTTACTATCTATGGGGCGTGGTTTGTTGTCCCATATGAGGGGTGTTCACATGCCCTGCACCACGCATGCGCGGCGCTGGGATACAATACGCCGATAGCATTATTAGGTTTACAGGGGAGCTGCAATGATAGAGATCGCCGTCAACAACCTCGCGGCCGCAACAGGGGCCCGAACCGTGACGGGAGAAGCCGATCGGGTATGCCGCGGGTGCGTTATCGACTCGCGCCAGGTCGAGGAAGGGACGATTTTCGTCGCCTTTCCCGGTGAAAACGTCGACGGCAATGATATTACTTCACGTGCAGTCCAGTCGCGTGCCGGAGCCGTCGTAATGACGCGTGAGCACGAGGCTGAGCTGGTCTCGCTGGCGCAGGACAAGGGCTGTGCCATCCTGCTGACCGATGATCCCGAGGACTTTCTGCTGCGTTTGGCGCACACGTACCGTCTGGAGCTCGGCTGCCTGGTCGTTGGTATTACCGGTTCCATCGGCAAGACGACGACCAAGGACGTGCTCGCCGCCGTGCTCGCCAAGCGCTATCGTGTCTGGGCCACCAAGGGCAATTTCAATAACCTGATCGGCATGCCGCTCACGGTGCTTTCCGCTCCGGCCGATACCGAGGTCCTGGTGCTCGAGATGGGCATGAACCATTTCCACGAGATCGAGCGCCTGTCCCAGTCAGCCACTCCCAACCTTGCCGTAGTGAGCAAGATTGATACCTCTAATATCGGCATTTAG
>CAJMJM010000131.1 GCA_905213725.1 Collinsella aerofaciens | reverse complement strand
GGCACGGGGCGTGGGGCATCGACGACTAAGTCGCAGGTAGCGCCGGTGTGTTCCTCGAGCGAGGCGGCGATCGCGGTGACATCGCCGAGCGTGGCACTCATGAGCATGAATTGCGTGTGAGGCAGGGTGAGCAGCGGCACCTGCCAGGCCCAACCGCGATCGGGGTCGGCAAAGTAGTGGAACTCGTCCATGGCGACGCAGCCAACATCGGCATCTTCGCCCTCGCGCAGTGCGTCGTTGGCAAGGATCTCTGCCGTGCAGCAAATGACGGGCGCCTTGGTGTTGATCTCCGTGTAGCCCGTAAACATACAAACTATATCGCGGCCGAGCACCTGTACCAGATCGAAAAACTTCTCACTGACCAGAGCCTTGATAGGAGCCGTATAGTAGCAGCGCTTGCCCTGCGTCATGCCCATAAAGAGCATGCCCAGCGCGACAAGCGACTTGCCCGATCCGGTCGGTGTGCCTAAGATGACGTGATCGCCGGCAGCGAGGTCCATGAGGGCCTCTTCTTGGTGATCCCACAGTTCAATGCCACGGTCGCTCGTCCATTCAAAGAAGCGTTCGAAGGCCTGATCAGGCGTGAGCCATGGTTCGGGCTCGCCGCCGTCCTCGGGCTCCCACCAGGTGGGGGAGAGCGCACCGAGCGAGCCGAACTCGGCTTCGGTTCCCGTGCCGCCCGAGAATGAGCTGGCGGCCCCGGCGCCGGAGACGGTGCTGGCAGTGGTGTCTGTTGTGGTCTGTGCCATGTGGTTGCTTTCTCTCGCGTTTGTCCGCCAACTATTATGGCGTAGCGGCGGCGCGGGGTGCCAGCGCGCGAGAAAATGCAGGAAATGGGCGTTCTGTCCAGCTGTTTGGTGCAGTTGCCAGCTAAGTGAGTAGACTTTTTGCGATATCGCGAGCACATGGCTTTTGCGCAAGGGATCTACCTGCGGTTTTAGTTTTCGTTATGCGGGTTGTGCTTGGCTATTGCAAAAAAGTCTACTCACTTAGGTTTGAGGGCCGTTCGCTGGCGCCTATTTGCGCTTGTTTGCCAACGCCGCGACCATCAGAAGCCCCTAGGACTCTTGCGGTAGACGCTTCTTGCCCTTGCGGGCACGGTTTCTAAAGTTCTCGACGGCCTCTTCCATGCCCAGAGGCACATAGGCGAGCTCATCGAGGTTATCGGGCAGGTAGCAGGCAAGGCTTTGCTCCTGCGCGCGGCCCGTCGCGAGCTGTTCATCGCTGGGTTGCGCGCCGGGTGTGGCGCAAATGCCATAGACAGCGGCACCCATCTCGCGCGTGCGGCACTCGTACTCGGTCTCGGGATGCTCGGGATGGTCGCGGCGTACGTCGTCACTTACCCAAAGCGTGTCGTAGCCGGCCGCGGCAAACTGCCCCAGGGCGTAGTCGCGCAATGGCTTGCTGTCGGTTCGCAGCGTGACGGTGGCGCCGGCTGCAAAGAGCGGGCGGTAGAGCATCAGATGGTCGACATGGACGAGCCGTTTTTTGGCGTACTTGGCCTTGGGCTGCGGCGTGGGAAAGTTAATGGTGATTGCATCGAGCTCGCCTGTGGCAAACAGCTGCGGCAGCGATGCGGCTCCTCGGGGCAGGACGAGCGCGTTGGACAGCTTCTGCTCGCAGATTTTCTGCGCGGCATAGGCGATGCAGATGGGCTCCTGGTCCATGCCGATAAAGAGCGTGTCGGGCTCGCGGTGGGCGCGCTCGACCAGATAGGTTCCTTTGCCACAGCCCAGATCCAGGTGAAGGTGTTCGAAGGGCTTGCCGCCTGCGGGCGCACAGGCCTCGCGCCAATCTCCGGCATAGGCCTCGGGATTCGTCTCAATCGCATCGGCGTAGCGCTCCAGGCGCTCTTCGAGCACAAAGTTCTTAGGCGTGCGAACGTGGACGGCTCCCATGAGGCTCCTTGGTCATAAGTGTGGAACGCATAGCTGCGCGTTCCGTCAATGGGTTGAAAAAGGGTGGGCATAGTTTGCTCTAAAGATGCGGTACAGCTCGGCGGCGAGTCGTCGGTGCCTACAGACGCTTGAGAATCACATAACGGTTGAGCTCGCCGCTGCGGCCGTCGGCATGGAAACGTTCAAGCTCGCGCACGGGGCCCTCGCCGCTCTTGTAGAACGTCCGGCCGCCACGCACCAGGTCGGTGCTCTGCTGATCGTCAAAGTGATGGCAATAGCGGTAGGCGTGGCGGTCGTTTTGCCAGCCAATGAGGTGGTCGCCGGCTTCAAACTGCGCTGAATCGTATCCCTCAAACGGCGGGGTGAGCTCGGCGCGGGCTTCGGCTCGAACGGCCTTGCGCGCCATGCGCTCGTCGTTCATAAACTCCCAAAAGCTGATGGCGATGATGCCGCCTGGGCGCGTCTGGCGCACCAGGGCGTCGAGCACGCGTACACGGTACTCGCACGCCGGCACGTGGTGCATAACGCCAAAGCAGACCGAGATGTCGGCGAGCGGTGCGTCGAAAAGCACATCGGGCGTCTCGGCGGGGTTGAGCTTCATGAGGGCATCGAGCACGTCGAGTTCCTGGAAGTGCAGGTTGGGAATGCGCAGGGCGTGACCGCGCGCATCGATAGCCAAATCCTGGCACGAGTCGACACCATAGAACTCAAACGGGCAGCTGGCATCTGCCGAGGGGTTTGCGCCGTCGACGCCCTTGGCGGCAAGTGCGCCGCCGGCGGCAAAGTTCTCGAATCGCATATTGCCGCAGGCAAGATCGAAGACGCGGACGGGATGCTCGATCGTGGCGGCGTTGAGCTGCCCGAGCGCGATGTCCATGGTGCGCACCCAGCCGGGCCACGGGGCCTGGCGCGTATCGGAAAAGGAAGCGGAGTGCTCGCGATAGAACGTATAGTTGAGCTGGATGAGCGATGAGGCGAAATCGCGGTTCACGGCGCGGAACTCCCTCCGTTGGCGGTGCGGAATAAACAGTACGACCATACTACCGTTAACGCCGCAACGGGGACAACCGAGCCGTGGGTCATTGCTTTGTTTGGACACATTTCCGCAGCTCATATGTGCCCGCAACCGCCGGTTGTCAAAAATCTCACTAGAATAGGTGGCATGCTTTTGGCGGTGGCGGATAGATTTTTAACTGTGCAAGGCGCCTTAAGAACAAAAACGGTCCGGCGGCACGGCTGGCATCACATAGGAGGAACCATGAATGTAGAAACTGCGCAGCGGCTCGCCGACCTTCGTCGCAGCAAGGGTTTTAGCCAAGAAGGGCTGGCGCGAAAGCTAGGGCTGTCGCGCCAGGCGGTCAGTAAATGGGAGCGTGCGGAGAGCTCGCCCGATACCGAGAACCTGATCTCGCTCGCCAGGCTCTATGGCGTGAGCCTGGACGAGCTGCTCAATCCGAGCGATGAGATTGAGGACGATATCGAGTTTGAGAATGAGGACCGCGCTCGTCAGCGCGAGGCCGAGGCGGCAGAGCGCGCACGCACCCATGAGGCGGCGGCACGAGCTACCGAGGCGGCAACACAGGCGAGTGACGCCGCCGCCAAGGCGGCGCAAGCGGCAAGCTGGAGTGCACAGGCCGCTAATGCCGCTACGGCGCAGGCGACGAGTGGCGGCGCAGTTGGCTCGACTCCGGTGAAGGGCCCGTTCCAGTCGTTCCCGTATTGGGCCGTGTGCTGGCTGCTGTTCTTTTTGCTGATGTTCCTGTTTGGTGCCGGCCCCTTTGCTGCGCTGATCTTCTTTACGATTCCCATCTATCACTGGGTGGCGCGTGCACTCGATGGCGATTGGGCGCGCGGAGATATTCAGGTTGGTTCGGCGCCGGTGGTCGCTAGGGCTCAGGATGTTTCCGCTCCGGTTGATACTGACGTGGCTACCGTGACTACCGCTGACCCGATTGCCAAAGAGGGTGATGAATGATGAAGCTTTCGCATGAATCCAAGGTACGCTTGGGCGTTGGCATCGGAGCGTTTGTGCTCATCATCGGGCTTGTCTTTGGCACTTCGCGGACTTTGATTCATTTTGATGGCCCGTGGGATCTCGACGATGTTGTATCCGGCTTCTCTGGTATGGACGATGCGGTTGACGAGGACGATCTTTTGGATGGCGGTAACTATTCCGCTCAGCCTCAGCAGCTTTCGAGCGAAACCTTTGATGCCGACGCGTTCACATCGCTTGACTTGGACGTGACGTCGGGCACGGTCGAGGTCAAACACGTCTCCAGCGGGCCAGTGCGCGTAATTGAAAGCGGTCGCGTGGCAACGGGGACCGTTGCCTTCGATGCGGCAACCCAGAACCTGGCCGAAATCAAGGGCTCTACGCTCAAGATTCGCCAGTTCGATTGCGATGACGAGCGCGCCATTGACCGCACGGTTACCGTCGAACTGCCGCGCGAAGTTGCCGATAACATGGTGGGCATTACAGCGAATGTAGGATCGGGTGACCTGACGGTCGCGGGCATTGCGTGTCATGACCTCAACCTGACTTTGGACTCTGGAGACGTTGAGTTTACGGGCACCGTGACCGATACCCTGAATGCCGAGGTCGGTTCGGGCGATGTGACGTTCGAGCTCTACCAGGCCCCCGCGAAGTCGATGGACGTGAGTGTGGGCTCGGGCGATGTGGAGATGACGGTTCCGAACTCGACGGGCTTTAAGGCGAGCCTCACCTTGGGCAGCGGCGACTTTGAGAGCGATTTCCTTCCGCTTGGCTACGACGGCGAGACCATTTTGACTCTTGAAATCGATAACGGCGATCAGTCTGCTACGGATCGTTTAGAGGACGGTTCGGGCGACATGTCGTATGA
>CAJMJM010000130.1 GCA_905213725.1 Collinsella aerofaciens | reverse complement strand
CCCACGGAGACCGTGCCTTCGGAGGCATCACAAAAGCGCTCGGCCAGGCGGCTCACCGTTGACATACCGGAATCCGAAGGACCGACCAGTGCCGTGACCTCGCCTTCCTTGGCGGTAAAGCTCACATCGGTAAGAACTTTCTCGCCGGCGCGGCCGTCCTCGCCCGCACCATAGCCAAATGCCACGTGATCGAACACCACATCGTGGCCCGCGGGCTCAACTTTCTCGCTGCCCCGCGCCACAGGCTCTTCCATGATGGAACGCATGCGCTTGGCAGACGACTCGGCGGCAAACAGCTCGGACATTAACATTAACGCCTGGTCAAAGGGTGCATAGATACGGCTCACCATAAGCAGGAAGGCAAACATCACCAAAAAGTCGACCTGCCCGGAGGCGACCACCGCGGCACCCGTAAGCAGCGTGGTGGCAATGCCCAGACGCAGGATGACAAAGGCGGAGTTGACCAAAAGCCCGTTAGCGAGCTCGCCCTTGGTGGTCTCGCGCTCCTCGGCATCGATCACGGCGGCCAAGCCCTCGAGGTAATGCTCTTCCTGGTTGGTAGCGCGGATCTCGCGGACACAGTCGAGGGCCTCCTGGACCGCCTCGGTGACCTTGACCTTCTCGGCACGCACGCGATCGAACACCGGAGTCATGGGGCCGCGTGTTAGATACAGCACGGCGAAGGCCACGGGGACGCTCCAAAACGCCGCAATCGCCAGCTGCCAGCAAAAGAACAGCGACGCCACGAGCACAATGGCGCTTGCGATGATGGCACCCCAAAGCTCTCCCAGCACGTGGCTGTAGGCGTGCTCCATGGCCTGGACGTCACCCATGATGGTCTCGGTTAAATCGGCCAGATCACGACGACCAAAAAACGACAGCGGCAGTTTGCGCAAGCGCTCGGCAATCTCCATACGCTGCTTGCCGCACTCCTCGTAAAAGATGCAGTAGGTGTAGTAATACTGCTGCCAGTTAGAGGCAAAGAGCAACACGAAAAAGACCAGGAGGCCACCCACGATCGGCAGGGCATCCGGCAGGTCAGCCCCGCTGGCGAGATGTTCGACAAAGCCGGCCATAACCAGGAATAAAAAGCCCATGCCGGCCATGGTAATGAGATTGGTGAGCGTGGTCCAGAAAATGCCGCGTTTTACGCCGGCGACGCCTTTATCGGATAGGAAATACTTCTTTTGGAATGAGGCGAACATTTAGGCCTCGCCTCCCTTCGTGACGGCGGCATCCGCGGTCGCTGCAGTGATTTTCCAGCTCGCGGCCTGTTCGTATTCGGCCCACATCTTGGCGTACAGGCTCTCTTGGGACAGCAACTCGGCATGGGTACCCGACTCCTGCACGCTGCCCTGGCTGAGCACCACGATTTGGTCTGCGCCCACTACAGTCGAGAGTCGGTGCGCGATCATAATGACCGTGCGACCCGCCGCCAGCTTGCTAAAGGCGCGCTGGATGAGCGCCTCGTTCTCGGGATCGGCAAACGCCGTGGCCTCGTCGAGCACCACGATAGGCGCGTCTTTAAGGATTGCGCGGGCGAGTGCCACGCGCTGGACCTCGCCGCCCGAAAGATATGCTCCGCCGGCACCGAGCATGGTATTGATGCCCTGTGGGAGCTTGGCCACAATGTCGTCGCACTGAGCTGCGGAGAGGGCCGCACGCACTTCGTCGTCAGTGGCCGTAGGCTTGGAGGCGCGCACGTTATCGGCAAGTGTTTGCCGGAACAGCTGGTTGGTCTGGAACACGAAGGCGACCTGGTCCATAAGCTCGTGCGGGTCCATATCGCGAACGTCCACACCGCCTACGAGCACTCGACCCGAGGAAACATCCCAAAAACGCGGAATCAGGCTTGCGCAGGTTGACTTACCGCCACCCGAGGGACCCACCAGGGCGAGGGTGCTACCAGCGGGAACGCTGAAACTCACATGGCTAACGGCAGGTGCTTCGGCACCCTCGTACGTAAAGCTCACGTCCTCAAATCGCACGTCGCCGCCGGCAGGGTGCTTGGGTTGGGCGGGCACGGAGAGCTGCTTGGAATCCATGACGCTTCGAATACGAGCCAGCGAATCGGCACTCATCTGAGAGGCCTCGCCCACAAACATGAGCTTGGTCATGGCCGTCGGCACCACGGCCGAAAAAATCGCGTAGAAGGTGAAGTTGGCCAAAAAGTGCGCAAAATCCGTCTCGCCCGGAGCTAGCAGCAACGCTACCGGCAAAAAGAATGCCACAAGACCATTGAGCGCGGTAAGGTTGAGTACCTGCGGACCTCGGCAGAACGTGCCCGCATAGTTTTGTGCCATGTCGGCGTATTCGGCGATCGCATCGTGGAAAGCCTTAAAGGAGTAGACCGTCTGCTGAAACACCTTGACCACGGGGATGCCACGTACGTATTCGGTGCCGGTCTTGTTCATCTTGACCAGCGCGCCCATGTAGGCCTTCATGAACTCGGCGCCTTTGCCGCCCATCATGGTGGCCATGGCGCCAAACGAAACGACGACCGAGATAAGGCATGCCGCGCCCAAGCGCCAATCGAGGGCGAAAAGCAGCACGAGCAAGCCCACGACCATGGCGGCGGCGCCCGCGATATCGGGCAGCATGTGTGCGAGCAGGGTCTCGGTGGAGGCGGCGCATCCGTCTACAACACGACGCAGCTCACCGGTGGCGTGCGTGTCAAAGTAGCCAAGCGGCAGCTTAAGCAGGTGCTCGCTCGTAGTCTTGCGGATATTGGACGCGCAGCGAAACGCAGACAGGTGCGTGCACATGAGCCCCACGAAATATACTACGATGCATGCCTGGGCAAAACCCACGGCCCACCAGCCATACATCGCGATATCGGTGGCTTCGCTCCAGTTAGGCGCCACGGCGATCAGATCGCGCGCGACAAGCCAAATGCACACGTACGGGCCAAAGCTCAGCAGCTGCGAGAGCGCCGAGAGCACCATGCCCAAATACGTTAGGAATTTGCGGTCACCGGCATACGCGAGCAACTCGCCGATGCCTCCACCTTCCCTTTTTGATCCCTTTGCCATGAGATTCCTTTCTAACGGCTTGAGAGTTAACCGTAATGAACTTATCATTGATGTGTTAGCCATGGCTCACAATCAACCGAGCTGTGGACGTTTCTGCAAAGGAAGGGGACGCTTTTGAAAATGCATCGGGCCGCGACCGACATAACTGAGCTCTACGCACCACAGTTTGAGCAGTTTGGCCTGGAGCTTTCCGGCAAGGGCGCTGTCTTTACCGGCGAGGTGGCAAACGATCGGGCGCACGGCCGCGCATGGATCATGCCCCTCTCCCCTGCTTGCATTGTCATGGAGCATTTCATCACCCCGACGCGCGATATGTACCTGGCCGAATACACACCCGAGCCATACGCCTGCGTAAGCGAGGTCAGCGCGCCCACACTTACATGCATGCCCGAGGCTGGCATAACGCCCGCGAACCTCAAACCATTGCATGGACCGTGGCCAAACAATGCCGTTTGCAGCTTTATCCAAGATAGCTGTGGCGAGGAATTAAGCCCGCTGTTTGCGGGGGAGCTCTATCACTCGCGCTCGGTGCTCTTTTTGCCTGGATATTTTGACGAACTGGAACGCCGCTATCCCACCGAGTTCACGGGAATCTTTGAGGCGTTTGCCGAGCCATGGCACGAGGAGGCGACGTCTGCCATCTGCCACACGCTGCGCCGGATTAACGAGGACCGCGCCCGCACCGTAGGCGGACACGTCTATATGCAGGGCATCGTGGAGACCATGGTCGCGGAGCTCGCCTGTTCGCGCGCGGCCCACAAGCAGGCGCGGCAGGCGGCAGACACACGCGTCAGCATAACCATTGCCGAAGAAGCAACGGCAATGATTGAGCGCGCGCTCGACAAAGGCAGACGTGTGGGTATCAACGAGGTGGCCGAGAGGCTCTACACAAGCCGCTCCAAACTATGCGCCACCTTTAAGGCCCAAACCGGCGAGTCCCTGGGCGTCTACATTCGCAGACGCCGCATGGAGCGAGCACGGGACCTTTTGGCCGATAGCGCGCTCACGATAGCGCAGGTGGCAGAGCGGCTCGACTACCCTCAGCAGGCCGCCTTCGCCCAAGCCTTCAAACAATACACCGGCATGACACCCACGGCTTGGCGAAGCAAGTATCGCTAAGGCCCAAGCTCCCTGACCGTAACGGAGCGATTAATTAGCCGCCGCCCGTCAGCTCACCCAGGATCTAAACGTCAAGATGCGCACAATCAAGCGCCTTTTTGATAAGAGGGACAGATCGATCAGCCAAATATAACGGAATGTTGAGCACCCCGTCGTCGAGCTTTAGGTTCTTAAGTGAGTAGCGGACCCTCAATGGAGTCGTCTCCGCATGCTTGTCGGCATAGTACTTAAGGCTCTTGGAATGAACGACCTCTCCCGATTTGACCTCGACGGGAACGATTTCGTTTCCGACTTGAATCAAAAAATCGACTTCGTGCTTCGGCTTCTCGTTTGTCCAATAACGCGGAGCAGCATCTAACTGTGAAAGTAATGCCTGAAGCACATAGTTCTCGGCGAACGAACCTTTGAACTCCGAAAATAGCGCATCCGAGATGGCAAAAGCGGACGCATCCAGCCTTGCCATGCGGCGCAGCAAGCCGACATCAAGACAGTAGACTTTAAATGCCTTGAGGTCATCGTACGCAGAGAGCGGCACACCACCGGCAGCATTAAGGCGAACCGCCGTGATGAGCCCAGCATCGGCAAGCCATTCCAGAGCATCCTCGTATTCTCGAGCACG
>CAJMJM010000129.1 GCA_905213725.1 Collinsella aerofaciens | reverse complement strand
GGCTCTTCGGGTGAGGTCGTTTTCTCCACCGACGAGCGGCGTCGCCAGAGCATCGCCGAGGCCGGCCGCATCGTCGACCACCGCGAGCCCGTCTTGGTCGGCATCATCGATACCGAGACCGAGCGCATGATCGAGCACGGCAAGGTCGCTCAGGAGCTGGGCGCCGATGCGCTCGTCGCCACCTGCCCGTTCTATGCCCTGCAGGGCATGACCGAGGTTGAGGAGCATTTCCGCATCCTGCACGAGGAGCTCGACCTGCCCATCTTCGCCTATGACATTCCCGTGTGCGTTCACACCAAGCTCCCCTGGAAGCTCCTTGCTAAGCTCGGCGCTGAGGGCGTCCTGGCTGGCGTCAAGGATTCCTCGGGCGATGACATCTCATTCCGCTACCTCATTCAGGAGAACGAGAAGAACGGCCATCCGATGAGCATCCTTACCGGCCATGAGGTCGTCGTCGACGGTGCCTATCTCGGTGGCGCCGACGGTTCCGTCCCGGGCCTCGCCAACGTTGAGCCCGAGGGCTACGTTCGTCAGTGGAAGGCCGCTCAGGCTGGTGACTGGGCTACCGTCAAGGCCGAGCAGGATCGCCTCAATGAGATTTCGCACATCTGGGATGTCACCTCGGGCGTCCAGGGCTATGCCGGTGGCGTCGGCGCCTTCAAGACCGCTATGAACCTCATGGGCATCTTCGACAGCCCGACCATGCCGCGCCCGGTGAAGGCCATGACCGGTGAAAACGTCGTGGCGATGCGCATGGCCCTCCAGGACTACGGTCTCCTGTAACGCTTCCCCTTGAACCCTAGCTTGGGGCGCATGTGGTCGGGCGTGACCCATTAGGTCAACGCCCGACCACTTTCACCCCAACCTCGGGCACCTGGGAAACCTTTACCAAGTTGCGGCGATAACACCGCCTTCATTTCCTGTAGTTGTTTTTGTCTCCGAAGGAGAACGACATGGAGAACAAGTACGTCTGCTCTGTCGATATCGGCGGAACTAAGATCGCGACTGCCATCATGGAGTACCCGGCTGACGGCGGTGTGCCCCATCCCGTTTTTGAGGCTGAGGTTCCCACCGAGGCCCAGGAGGGTGGCGAAGCGGTCTTCCAGCGCATCGAGGCGTCTATCAAGGCAGCTCTTGAGGCAAATCCCGATGTCGAGGTCCTCGGAGTTGGCATCGGCGCTGCCGGTGTCGTCGACCCCAAGACGGGCGCCATCGCGTATGCCAATGAGATTATGCCCGGCTGGTCCGGCGTTCAGTTGGGGCCGCGCCTGCGCGAGGACCTCGGCCTTCCCGTTGCCGTTGTAGGCGACGTGCAGGCTCATGCTCTGGGCGAGGCCCACTGGGGCGTCGGCAAGGGCAAGTTCTCCGTCTTGTGTTTGGGCATCGGTACGGGCATCGGCGGCGCATATGTCGAGAACGGCCGCGTGATGCAGGGCTTCCATGGTGCTGCCGGCCATATGGGCCACATCGAGTGCTCGGCTGCCGCCGGCATTCCCTGCGCCTGCGGGCGTTCCGGCCATCTGGAGTCGGTTGCTTCGGGCACTTCCATTGGTCGTATGTACGATGAGCGTTTTGGCCGCGTCGACCCCAGCCGTCCTTCGGTCGGCCGTGACGTGAACGACCTGTGCCGTGCGGGCGACGCAAAGGCGACCGAGGTCATCCATGACGCCGGCTTTGCGCTGGGTGCCAGCTTGGGCTCGCTCGCTAACATCCTGGACCCCGAGGTCATCGTGCTTTCGGGCGGCGTGATTCACCAAGGTCCCGATTGGCGTTCACAGACGTGGAAGGACTCGGTGCACGAGGGCTATGCCAGCCAGGCGCTCGACCCGCTTCAGGACACGCCGATCCTCATCGGCTCTCTGGAGGGCGACGCGCCGCTCATCGGTGCTGCTGAGCATCTTCTTGCTTCGTTAAAGTAAACGTATCTGCTGTAGGAGCCTCCCGAGACGACATGCCTCGGGAGGCTGTTCTGAGAAAGGTTACAGCCTTATGACCGTCGATCCTTTGATTCAATCCCTGAAGGGTAAGCTCGTCGTGAGCGTTCAGGCGTATATGGGCGAGCCGCTTCGTACGCCCGAGACCATGGCTCAAATGTCCCGCGCTTGCGAGCTTGGCGGCGCCGCCGCCATTCGCTGCCAGGGCCTTGCCGACATTGCCGCCATTAAGGGCCGCTGTGAGGTTCCTGTTATCGGCCTGTGGAAGGATGGGCACGAGGGCGTTTACATCACGCCGACGCTGCGTCACGCTCGCGCCTGCGTTGCTGCCGGTGCCGATATCGTGGCGATCGACGCCACCGATCGTCCGCGCCCCGATGGTAAGACGGTCGAGGATACCTTCCGCCCGCTGCACGAGGAGGGTGTGCTCCTGATGGCCGACTGTGCCACTATCGAGGACATTCGCCGTGCTGTTGATATGTGCTTAGACCTGGTATCCACCACGCTTTCTCACGGCGTCGCCGCCATCGACTGCACCATGGCCGATGGTCCCGACCTGCCGCTCCTGCGTCAGGCGACTGAGGAATTCCCCGGCCTTCCCATCATTTGCGAGGGTCGCGTACATACGCCCGAAGAGGCTCGCGCTGCAATCGACGCCGGCGCGTGGGCCGTTGTCGTCGGCACCGCCATTACGCACCCTACGAGTATTACAAGTTGGTTCAAGGCTGCGCTTGAGGCGTAAGACGGGCCTCGTATCCGCTTGGGGCGGTATACTCAATAAAGGCAATTGATCGCGCGGGATCCGCTGGCCGGGTCCCGCGCTTATTTTAGGAGGCACACATGCAAAAGGGAGATGCCATGGATGCGGCGGAGCGCTCGGAGCGTATCCCCGATATCGTTATCATCACCGGAATGTCCGGCTCGGGCCGAACGCAAGCCATGCATGTGTTTGAGGACATGGGCTATTTTTGTATCGACAACCTGCCCCCACGCCTGATTGCCCAGCTTGCAGAGCTCGTTGGCATCAATACGGGCGTGGGCAGGCACCTTGCCGTTACCTGCGACCTGCGTAGCCAGGGCTTGTTCGATGAACTGCTCGATGCTGTTGCCGCACTGGAAGAGCGCGAGATGAGCTGCGACATCGTGTTTCTCGAGGCGTCTGACGAGGTACTGATTCGCCGGTATAGCGAAAACCGTCGCCGCCATCCCATTGCAAAGCCGGGGGAGACCACGGCCGACGCTATTCAGCGTGAACGTCTGCAGCTGAAGGGCGTTCGCGATCGAGCGGATATGATTATCGACACGAGTCGCTTGCGCACTTCTGCCTTACGTAACAAGCTTCGCATGGCTTTTTCCGAGCTGTCCGACCAGCAGCTTATGGACGTCCACGTGTTCTCGTTTGGCTTTAAGCATGGCATGCCCGTCGAGGCGGATATCATGATCGATGTGCGCTTCTTGCCCAATCCTTTCTACGATCCCGAGATGCGTACCATGACCGGTCTCGATAAGAAGGTCTCCGATTTTGTCTTGGACCACCCTAAGACCCAGGAGTTCTGGAAGGCCTGGACCCAGCTGCTCGATACGGTCATGCCGGGTTATATCGCAGAGGGAAAGCCGCAGCTTTCCATTGCTATCGGCTGCACAGGCGGACAGCACCGTAGCGTCGCCATTGCCGAGGCCACGGCCCGCTACCTGGAGGGTGCTCAGTACCATGTGAGCATCTCCCACCGTGACCTGTCGCGTGCCAACACGAAGGCATAGGTTTACATGTCGTTTACCGCTGAGGTGCGTGACGAGCTTGCGCGCTGCGAACCAGAATGCGAATACTGCGATTTGTCGACGCTTGCTGCGCTAACGCGTGTGAGCGGCACGCTTTCGCTGGCGGGCTCGGGACGGTACCGCTTGACGGTCGCGACCGAGACGGGTGCTGTGGCGCGCACGATGATTGCGCTGACGCATCGTATCCTTAAGCGCAAGACCGAATTCACGGTTCGTAAGTCGGTCCTGCACAAGGTGCGAAACTATCTCATCACCTTGCCCGATCAGCCCGATTTGGATAAGGCTCTGGTGCTGCTGGGCATTCTCGACCGTAGGGGAGGGCTCGTCGCGGGTGTGCCGCGCCACATCGTCGCCCGTCCTTGCTGCAGGCTCGCCTATATTCGCGGTGCGCTGATTGCCGGAGGCTTTGTTGCCGACCCGCGTGGCGATTTTCATTTGGAGATCGCGGTTCAGGGCGAGGAGTATGCAAAGGGGCTTTGCGACCTTCTGGAGCAGATTGGAGTTCACGCCCGCGTCAATGCGCGTCGCGGCTCGTATGCCGTGTACATCAAGAGTGCCGAGGAGATTAAACGTCTGTTACAGCTGATTGGCGCCAAGCGCAGCGTTGCCGAGATTGAAGAGGCCCGCGCGGTTAAGCTGGTGAAGAACGACGTGAATCGTCGCGTGAACGCAGAGCTTGCCAACCAGACCAGAAGTGCCGGTGCCGCCCAACATCAGCTTGCGCTCATCGATGAGCGTGATCGGCGCGGTTTGCGCGAAACGCTGCCGGACGCTCTGGCAGTTTTTTGTGACTTACGAGAGCGTTACCCCGATCTCTCACTGCGAGATTTGGGGGAAATGGCCGACCCTCCTTTGTCGAAGTCGGCCTTGTATCACCGTGTTTTGCGCCTTGAAAAGCTCATTGAAGCAAGCGGGTAGTTTAACGCAATAGCTTTTATTTGGTTTAACTGCTGTTTTATACGTTAAAGCGTTTTAACGTAAATTTGATTTTCAATTTCGAGCATTCTCGTGAAATTCAAGTCAAAAAAAAGGTATATTAGGCGAGTGGTTAGTTTGTGGGAC
>CAJMJM010000128.1 GCA_905213725.1 Collinsella aerofaciens | reverse complement strand
ATTAATTCCTATCGCCATATTGGCTAGGAAGCAATCAAAGGAGGTATCCGTGGCAGCAGAGACGCCTTGCTCGGTCCTCTATAACGATATTCGCTCGTTCGGCGGTCTTAAACATCTCGAGATCGCCCGAATGCTTATCAATGGAAACTCTTATCTCGGCAGTACCCTGCTCGAGAAATGCTCTTCCAACCGCTCGTATCTCACCCGTTACATCGTCCATCGCAAGCCTGACCAGTGCGCGCCCGCCATCTACAGCGACTTTACCGTCACCACGCTCAACCTTTCCGCGGCAATCTGCAGCAAGCTCGGCGGCGGCGAGTCCGCCTATCGGGCAATCGCCGAGCACTATCGCGGTCCGGCCGCCAACGAAATGATGTCGGCTCTCACCAGCTACAAGCTGGACAGCCGCCTATATGCAAATGCCCTCAATCGCATCGACAACTTTGACGGCAATGCCGTGCGCGAGAAAAGCACGCTTTACCTTATGCTCTTTGTGGCAACGGGGGCGCTCGCCGATCCCGTTCAGGGCGTGGCCACCGTCGAGCGCTTTTGCGACAGCAAGACGGGCGAGCACTTTGGCACCACCGAAACTACCGTCGGACGTGGCTTTAAGAGCAGCCTGGAGCAGCCGCGCACCGTCGCCCCCAACCTCGGTCTGCTCAGAACCCATGCCGACAACTGCGCCGGCATGCAAATCCATCCCCTCACACGCGATCCGCGCGGCACCGTGATTGGTTCTTTGCCCAAAACCTCGCCCAGCATCACCGATGTGGGCGCCGACGCATCGCGCGAGCATCTTCGCATTTGGCTTGAGGGTGAGCACTGGTACGCCCAGGGCCTTGGGTCGACCAACGGCACAGTGCTCGAATCGGGCGCGGGTGACGGCGATATTGTGATTGAGCCGCCGCGCGACCAACGCGAGCCTGGCAAGATCTATCCCCCAGTGGAAATCGAAAACAGCGACAGGCTCCATCTGGGTCTCTACACGACATTCCTTGTCATTGTGGACTAGCGCGGACGGCGATCGGAAGACGGTCGCCGTCCGTCTTTCGTCTTCTACCTTCTGCGTCGTAAACGACAATGCTCAGCGGTATACGTGGGCAGTGCGGCTATCATGGTACTTTACCGATATCCGCACTGCTCGCGTATACGTGCGGCAACCCATGCCAGACAAAGGAACGCCATGGATACTACCAATAGCGCCTATGGCGACAAACTCATCCGTCTCGATACGTTCGATACCGCCGTGGCGGTCGACCCCAGCGCCGAGGACGACGCCAAACGTCGGTTTATGACGCTTATTCTCCAGACAGCCCACCGCAACAACGGCAACATCGGGCACGTGCTGCGCGCGACCAACACGAGCGGCGAGGTCTTTGCCGTCAAGCTGCTCAAGGACAACGCTATCCTTTCCGGCCAAGCCCCCGACCGCTCCGCCGAGCAATCGACAGCGCACCTGGCCAGCACCGCCGCGCTGTTCGAGGAGTACCGTCATCTGTGTACCGTCTCGCACCTGCGCGGATTTCCGCGCGTCTATGGCTACGGATCGTGCGAGGATGACCCTCTCATCCTCATGGAGTGGGTCGAGGGCACCTCGCTCAAGCAGGCGCTGCCCCTGCTTCCGCACGACGCCTCGGGCGGGCTGACCACCCAGATGGTCGCCGCCGTCGGAAACGCCGTGCTTCGTGCGCTCTTGATGACCCAAGGCCTCGTGAATCCGGTCATCCATCGCGACCTGTCGCCTGCCAATATCATGTTCCGCACCACCAGCCGAACGCTCGAGCAGCAGATTGCTGATTGTTCCTTTGACCCCTGCCTCATCGACATGGGCTCCGCGACCATGGCTCTCGGCGACGACACGATCACCCGGCGCGCCGACATCTGGCGTTTTGCCACGCCCGCATACGCCGCGCCCGAGATGCTCACGCAGGATATCGAAGGCATCGCGGCCCTTCGCCGTTCGCCGGCAATCGACGTCTATGCGCTTTCGAGCATTCTGTACCAGCTCTACAGCGGTCGCAAACCGTTTGACTTTGAGTCGACGGACGCCGCTGCAACCGGCTCGTTCTATCTCGTAAAGACCAAGACCAAGCCGGCACCGCTCGAGCCGCGCTGCGAGGGCGATGAGGCGCTCGTCCAGATCATCATGAAGGGTCTCTCAGTCGAGCAGTGCGATCGTCCCACCGAGCAGCAGATGCTCGAGGTGCTCTCGGCATACCTCACCGACGCCGAATCCGAAGGCCGCGAAGGTGCAGGAGACGAGGCCGCAATTGATATCGATTCTGGCACGCACCTTAAGGTCGACGTCGCCGGCGAGCGCGCACGAGAGATCCTGAATCAGGCCCGCCACGATGCCATGACCCGCCGCCGCTTTATTATCGGCGGCGCTATCGCAGCCGTTGCGGGGCTCAGCGTTATCGGGGCGGCAACCCATGGCTTTGGCATCCCCGACTACCTCGACGGCATCCGCGGTTCACTTGACGACTACACCTGGGATCAGCTGCAGGAGATTTCGCTCAAGATTAAGGCCGCCGAGACCCGTAGCGAGGCACGCGAGATTGCCAAGCGCTATCACCTGCTCGATGCCGATGGGCATATCCCCTATCCGTGTACCAAGCGCGTGAAACTCACCAACGGGCTGGAGGTCGGCGCGCAGCTTGTGGGCATCCGTCACGATGAGCTTCTGGACGGGACGGGCAAGGCCGGACTGACGTTTATGTTCGACGCGGGTATTGCCGAGCGCAACGCTGCGGCTGAACCGCCGAGCGCCGGCTGGGCAGTTTGCGAGCTGCGGGAATGGCTCGACGGCGACGGCCTTAAGCTGCTGCCCAACAAGTTGCGCGCACTCATTAAAGGGGTCAAGAAGGTCTCGAACAATGTGGGCGCCGCCAACAGCGCATCGTGCCTGAGCGAGTTGCCCGCAACCCTTTGGCTGCCCGCCATGGTCGAGCTGTGCGGTACGCAACCGCCCGATTCGTTTACCGAGGGCTATCACTACCTGGCAGACATCTACAACGGCGAGGGCAAGGAGTATCAGCTCTTCCGCGAGCTCAAGGTGAGCCCGTATTCCACGAACGAGACGATGGTCCGCCAGTGGAAGGGCAAGGACACCTGTTGGTGGGAGCGCACGGTGAGCCCCGACACATCGGAGAGCGAAGGCACGCTCTATTTGAATCGCGTGGGACACGACGGCGACGTCTTTACGTACGCAACGCCTGCGGAAAAGCCAAACAAGCTAACCTGTGTGATCCCCGGGTTCTGTATCTAGGCGGCGGGCGTCTTGCCGTGACGGGACCCCTCCCCGGCAATTGTCTCGATCTGTAACAGTTAGAACCCAAAAACCGGTCTAAATGTTACAGAACGAGACAAACCCCAGCCCCGCGAGACAACATCTCAATCTGTAACAGTAAGGGGTCAAAAACCTCTCTAGATGTTACAGATCGAGACATTTGAGTTGACCGCGGACGGTCTGTCTCGATCTGTAACAGTTATTCGACAAAATCGGGTCTAGTTGTTACAGATTGAGACATTAGCCCGGCTACGGCCCGCCGACCTGGCCATCAGCTCAACCAATAACGAAATGTCATACATTTCAATCTCCACTGGACACCCCCAGGGGGTATGGGTGTATAGTATCATCAGGTTAACAATTCCAACAGCGAACCACAGAAAGGAGAAGCCATGGCTCAAGATAAGTTCGACGTGGGCGGCATGACATGCGCCGCCTGCCAGGCGCATGTGAATCGCGCCGTGAGCAAACTCGACGGCGTCCAAAGCGTCGCGGTCAATCTGCTCGCCGGCTCTATGCTGGTGGACTACGACCCTGCGCAGGTCTCCCCCGACGACATCTGCACCGCTGTCGACCGCGCGGGCTACTCGGCCTCGCCCATCAGCACGGGCACCGACGCTGTCCAAAGCGGAAGTGCGCAAGCCAGGTCCGGCGCCGCCCATATGGAGTCGCCGACCAAAAAATTGGAGGCCGCCGCCTCTGCCATGCGCACCCGCCTCATCGTCTCGATCGCATTCCTCATCCCACTGTTCTACATAGGCATGGGGCACATGCTTGGTTGGCCGCTGCCTGGTGTCTTCACCGACCATACCCACAGCATGACGCTCGCCCTCACCGAGCTCGTCCTGCTCATCCCCATCGTCTATGTCAACGACGCGTACTTTATCAACGGGTTTAAATCGCTCGCGCACGGCGCGCCCACCATGGACGCCCTCATCGCCGTGGGCGCCACCGCTTCCGTCGCCTGGTCGCTCTACGCCATGTTTATCATGGCCGACCAGCTGGCCACAGGTCAGGTACACGAGGCAATGATGACGAGCATGGACAACCTGTATTTTGAGAGCGCCGGCACCATCCTGTCGCTGGTCACCGTGGGCAAATACCTCGAGACACGCAGCAAGTCCAAAACCGGCGGCGCCATCGAGGCACTCATCGACCTTGCACCCAAGACCGCGACCGTCGTGGCCGACGACGGCACCGAGACCGCTGTGGACGTCGACGCCATCCTTCCCGGCCAGGTCCTGCGCGTGCGCCCCGGCGAGTCCATCCCCGTCGATGGCGTGGTGCTCGAAGGCAGCTCGGCCGTGGACGAGAGCGCGCTCACCGGCGAGTCCATCCCCGTGGAAAAGACCGCCGGCGACACCGTCAACGCCGCCACCGTCAACCGCACCGGTTCGTTTACCTTCCGTGCCACACGTGTGGGCGCCGACACGTCGCTTGCCAAGATTATCCAGCTCGTCGAGGACGCCAACGCCACCACGGCACCCATCGCCCGCATGGCC
>CAJMJM010000127.1 GCA_905213725.1 Collinsella aerofaciens | reverse complement strand
GGCGTACTCGACGCTTCGGAGTGTCCGCCCACGGTTGGCGTGTCACCCGATCTGATTGTCGGGCTCATTGCCGGAGGCGAGACGGCGTTTATCAAGGCTGTCGAAGGTGCCGAAGACAGCGAGGAGCTTGGCGCGAACGACCTGCGAGAGCGTGGACTCTCGGACAAGGATCTTGTCGTTGGCCTGGCGGCAAGCGGTCGTACTCCTTATGTGGTGGGCGGCCTTGTGTACGCCAAGGCAACTGGGTGCAAGACCATTGCAATTGCCTGCAACCAAGGGTCGAAGATCGGGGAGAGCGCAGATCTTGCCATTGAGCCCGTGCCCGGTCCCGAGGTGCTGACCGGCTCAACGAGGCTCAAGGCGGGAACGGTTCAAAAGCTCATTCTCAACATGATTTCGACCGGTGCCATGGTCAAGATCGGCAAGGTATACCAAAACCTGATGGTCGATGTGCAGCAGACGAACGAGAAGTTGGTGGTGCGCGGCCAGAACATCGTGATGGGGGCGACCGGCTGCACGCGCGAGCGCGCCGTTCAGGCGCTTGCAGATGCCGGCGGCCACGTAAAAACCGCTATTGTCTCGGTACTGCTGGACTGCGATGCCGAGCAGGCTACGGTAGCTCTTGAGCGGGCGCGAGGCCATGTCCGTGCTGCGGTGAGTGGCCATGAGAAGAGCAATGCCGATGCCCAATAGGTGCGCGGCGTGAGCTGATATGACATTCAGACGAGATACCCAATACAAGGAGGAGTTATGACGAACAAAGAGCTGGCTCAAAAGCTGCTGGACCTTTTGGGCGGTAAAGACAACGTGCTCGCAAACGCGGCGTGCATGACGCGCCTGCGCGTGACCGTCAAAGACACGGGCAACGTCGACACGGAGGGCATTAAGGCACTCGACGGCGTGATGGGCCTGGTCGAGGACGACACGATGCAGATCGTGCTGGGTCCGGGCAAGGTGAATAAGGTGCTCGAGGAGTTCTCCAAGCTCACAGGCCTTGCGAAAGGCGTTGCTGACGAGAGCGTGGTTGACGCTGCGGCCACAAACAAGGCCGCGCAGAAGGCCAAGTACGAGTCCAAGCCGGTTCAGGCCTTCCTCAAGAAGATTTCCAATGTCTTCGTCGCCCTACTTCCCGGCATCATTGCGGCTGGCCTCATCAACGGTATCTGCAACGTCATTAACGTCTCGACGGCAGGCGCGCTTGCAGGCGAGTGGTGGTACCAGGGCATTCGTTCCATGGGCTGGGCCCTGTTTGCCTATCTGCCCATCTTGGTGGGCTATAACGCGGCACGTGAGTTTGGTGGCTCCGCTGCGCTGGGCGGCATCGCCGGCATGATGTGTATCGCCAACAGTGCCATGCCCCTGCTTGCGCCTGGCGCGGCTGATCCTGCCACTGCCATTCTGCTGCCGCTCACCAATGCGCAGTACAACCCCGCAGCGGGCGGCATGATCGCGGCTCTCATCGCTGGCGCATTTTTTGCCTGGATGGAGCGTCAGATTCGCAAGGTTATGCCCAACGCACTCGACACGTTCTTGTCTCCGCTGCTGGTGCTCATCATCGGCGCCTTTGCTCTGATGCTCGTCATCCAGCCGGTTGGCGCATGGCTGACGACTGCCATCTTTAGCGTTTTGACCTTTATCTTCGAGAAGCTGGGCGTCCTGGGCGGCTATATCCTGTCGGCAGGCTTCTTGCCGCTGGTTTCCGTCGGCCTGCATCAGGCGCTCACGCCGATCCACGCTATGCTCAACGATCCCGACGGCGCTACCAAGGGTATCAATTACCTGCTTCCCATCCTTATGATGGCTGGCGGCGGCCAGGTCGGTGCCGGTTTGGCGCTGTACTTTAAGACCAAGAACGCCAAGCTCAAGAAGTACGTCGCAGAGTCCATTCCCGTTGGAATCCTGGGTGTGGGCGAGCCTCTGATGTATGCTGTTACGCTGCCGCTCGTTCGTCCGTTTGTGACGGCCTGCCTGGGTGCCGGATTTGGCGGCGCGTTCGCGGCGCTGCTTCACATCGGCACGGTTTCTCAGGGCGTTTCCGGTCTGTTTGGCCTGCTGATCGTCGTTCCTGGCCAGCAGCTCGGCTACGTTGCCGCTATGCTGCTTGCCTATGCCGCCGGCTTTGTCCTGACGTGGTTCTTTGGCGTCGACGAGCAGAAGATCAACGAGTTCTTTGGCGAGTAGTTTGATATCGCGAGCCGTGTTGCTCGGGGTTCGCGGCGCGCGGCAGATTTCTTGATGTTATGGTTGTGCCGGCGGGGCTAGCTGCTCCGCCGGCCTTTTTTAAAGGAGCGTTGAAGCGTGAAAACGGGTATTTCAATTTATCTTTCCAGCCCTTTGCAGGATATTGAGCGGACGATTGAGCGTGGCGCCGCGGCGGGTGCGCGCTACGCGTTCACCTCGCTGCATATTCCCGAGGATGGGGGAGCGGCGTATGCCGATAAGGTCCGTCATGTGCTGTCGCTGCTTTCCGCCCGCGGCATTGCGCTCATTGCCGATGTGGGGCCTCGCACGTGCGATTTGCTCGGGCTTGAGCGCATCGAGGACCTGCGCGATCTGGGGTTGGAATACCTTCGTTTGGACTATGGCTTTAGCGCCCAGCGGGTCGCGGAGCTGTCCGGTGTATTTCGCATTGTGGTCAATGCATCGACAGTGAGTTCTGATGAAATCGCATCGTGGCGTGAAGCCGGCGCCGATGTGACTCGTTTTGCCGCCTGCCACAATTTTTACCCCAAGCCTTATACCGGTTTAGCTCTGGAGGACATTGCTCGGGTGAATCTTCGTCTTGCGGCGCTTGGATTCGAAATCATGGCTTTTGTGCCGGGTGATGCTAACGTTCGCGGGCCTGTATTCGAGGGACTGCCGACGGTCGAGGCGCAGCGCGGTCGCGCGTCAAAGGTTGCTCTCAATATGCTTGAGCTTGCACATGGCGCCGATTGCGACATTGTGTTGGTCGGCGACCCCGATCTTTCCGATGCGGGCTGGGCGCAGTTTGCTCAAGTTTCCGCCGGATACGTGGACCTGCAATGCGAGCTTGAGCCCGGTTATGCCTATGTGCGCGGGCAGATTCATCACGACCGGCCCGACTCGAGTGTCCTCATCTTTAGGTCTCAGGAGTCACGTACGAAGCTTAAGCCGGATTCCGTGCCGACGGATGCCGGAGCCGGCCTGCCGCGAAAGGCGGGGTCGATCGCTGTGAGCAATAGCGGATATGGGCGCTACGAAGGCGAGCTTGAGATTGCGCGGGTCGATCTTCCCGGTGACGAGCGCATGAACGTTGCGGGCCATATCACGCCCGAGGCTATGGAACTGCAGCCGTTTATCAAGCGCGGATTCGGGGTACGGTTCGTTTAACGTGTGACCCGCGGGCTACAATTGGCCCATCATACGAAGGCGCCTCGTGTGGCGTGTGCCTGCGTTGGCCGATCTATATTCGGAGGATTCCCATGACTGTACTGTTTGTTGAATATCCCAAGTGCTCGACCTGTAAGAAGGCCAAGGCATGGCTGGACGAACATGGGGTAGAGTATATCGATCGCGATATCGTTTTGGACAATCCCACGGCTGATGAGCTTGCGACCTGGATTGCTCGTTCGGGGCTGCCGGTGCGGCGCTTCTTTAATTCATCGGGCATGAAATATCGAGAGCTGGGCCTGAAGGCGCGTCTGGATGCGGGCATGACGGATCGGGAGTGCTACGAGCTGCTGGCGACCGACGGCATGCTGGTCAAGCGTCCGCTGCTGGTGGGCGACGACTTTGCGATTCCCGGCTTTAGGGAAGCGGCTTGGGCCGAGGCGTTGCTGTAGCGGCTGCGGAAAGTGCGACCCGGAATTCGCTTCCAGAATGGGATGCGCTTTCCCAAAGTGGCCGGTTGCGGAAAGCACGTCCCATTCTGAGCTTCGATTGTGGGACACGGTTTCCGGTTGAGGGCTCGACGGGAAAGTGGGGACCAGTTTGAGCTTGAAATCTGGGACGCACTTTCCGCCGGCGGGCCTGCCCCAGTCAGTCCGCTAGCTGTGCCCATTCGTGCGGATCGTAGACCTTTACGTGTTTGTTGGGCTTGCCGCTCCAGTACTCCTCGTCCATAAAGGGCAGATATGCCTGAACGCCAGGGCAGATAAAGGGAATCCGCTGCTGTTGCAGTCGCTCGCGCTGGCGCTGCTCCAGGTGCGCCTCGGATATGACGGTTGGCATGCCGGACAACTCGACGAGGCTTGCCTGGATTCGCTTAAGGTCGGGGAGTCCCGCGTGCCATGACATCCGCATGATCAAAAAGGATGCACGGCGGTATTTTGCCTGCACCACAGTAATGGCGGGGCGTAGCGTGGGGTGAAGTTTGTCCCGTTCGGGCCAAAGGTCAGCAGTGATCTCGAGGCCCAGGGTCTCCCATAGGTAATCAAGCTCTTCGTCCATGGCGCCTCGATATCTACGCGATCATTGATACCTCGATTGTGTTGCCTGGTGCTATCGTTTTCGCGGTAGAATCTGCCAACGGTTGACGGCTACCGCTCGCGGCGTTTTGTCCTTCGTGTACAGCGGTCGGCTTCACAGGTCCTTCACGGGTTGGACTAAATTAGGCCAATTTGACTGAAGTTCAAAAAAGTCAAAATTGGGGCTTGCGTCACGGCGGGACTTCCCGTATATTTCTTTCTTGCGCAAAGGCACAGCCGAGCGCAGCGATGCAGTCATTGGGATGTCGTCTAATGGCAGGACAGCGGATTCTGGTTCCGTCAATGGGGGTTCGACTCCCTCCGTCCCAGCCAATGCAATTGCTACATATGGCCCGTTCGTCTAGCGGTTTAGGACGCCGCCCTCTCAAGGCGGAGATCACCAG
>CAJMJM010000126.1 GCA_905213725.1 Collinsella aerofaciens | reverse complement strand
GAGTGCGTGGTGATAAACGTGTTCGGCATCTTGACGGTCTTGGGCGTGGCAAAGTCGCAGCTAAACCAGCTCAGCTTGCCCTCGCGCAGGGCAGCGTCGACGGCGTCCTCGTCAATGATGGTCTCGCGTGCGTAGTTGATCAGCACGGCGTCCGGGGCCAGCAGGTTGATCTGCTCGGTGCTGATCATGCCGATGGTGTCGGCCTTGCTGGGCACGTGTACGGTGAGGTAGTCGCAGCCGCGGCAGAGATCCTCGAGCGTGCCCACACGCTGCACCTCGCGGCTCAGCACCAACGCATGCTCGACGGAAATGAACGGGTCGTAGCCGTAAACGTCCATGCCCAGGTCGACGCAGGCGTTGGCGACCTTGGAGCCCACGTTGCCCAGGCCGATGACACCGATGCGCTTGCCCTTGAGCTCGCGGCCCACAAAGGCCTTCTTGGCCTTCTCGGCATCGACCTGAATCTCGGGATCGTCGGCGTTGTCGCGCACCCAGTTCATCGATTGCACCACGCCGCGGCTCGAGAGCACCAGCATGCCTAGGACGAGCTCCTTAACGGCGTTGCTGTTGGCGCCGGGGGAGTTAAAGACGACGACGCCCTTCTTGGCGTACTCCTCGACGGGGATGTTGTTGACGCCGGCGCCGCAGCGGGCGATGGCGCGGATGCCCTCGGGCAGCTCGTAGCCGTGCAGGTCAGTCGAGCGCATCAGGATGGCGTCGGCCTCCTCGGCGGTGCTCACAAATTCGTAGCCCTCGCCAAACTCGACTTTGCCGTCCTTGGTGATGTCGTCGATGGTCTTAATCTTGCGCATGAAAAACTCCTTAGCAGGTTTGGTTTAAACAGGTGGTTTGAAGTGGCTGGTCGGCCCGCGCGTTGCGGGCTAGTTAGATCGCGGGCTCAAACTACGCTGCGTTTCGAAGTCCTTCATGTACGAGGCCAGTGCCTGCACGTCTTCCATGGTTACGGCGTTGTAGACGCTGGCGCGCATGCCGCCCACCAGGCGATGGCCCTTGACGTTTTGAATCTGGTGCTCGGCCGCGCCTGCGACAAAGGCCGCGTCGAGTTCGGCGTCGCCGGTGCGGAAGGTGACATTGGCGATGGAGCGGCTGTCGGCCTGCGTGGTGCCATGGAACAGCTCGCTGTGCTCGAGCAGGTCGTAGAGCAGGTTGGCCTTGGCCCAGTTGCGCTCGGCCATGGCGGCAAGTCCGCCGGTCTCCTCGACCCAATGGAACACCTTGCCGCACACGTAGATGCCAAAGGTGTTGGGCGTGTTGAGCATGGAGCCCTTGGCGGCCTGGGCCTTAAGGTCCATGTACTGCGGTGTCTGCGCAAAGGCGGGGCCGTCGGCGATGAGGTCGTCGCGCACGATAACCACGGTCACGCCCGCGGCGCCGGCGTTTTTCTGAGCGCCGGCGTAGATGAGCCCGTAGCGCTCGACGTCGAGCGGCTGCGACAGAAAGCAGCTCGAGACATCTGCGACCAGCGGTACGTCGCCGCAAGCGGGCAGCTCGTGGTACATGGTGCCAAAGATGGTGTTGTTCTGGCAGATGTAAACGTAGTCGAGCCCGTCGCCCGCGGCCTCGGCGGCAATGCGCGCGTTGACGTCGGCCATGGTGGGTATGCGGTCGAAATTGGTGTCCTTGGAGCTCGCGAGCAGCACGGCCTCGCCGTACTTGGCGGCTTCTTTGTATGCCTTGTTGGCAAAGTTGCCGGTCACGATGTAGCCGGCGCGCCCGCGGCGCATGAGGTTCATGGGGATGCCCGCAAACTGCAGCGTGGCGCCGCCCTGCAAAAACAGGACACGGTAGTTGTCGGGGATGCTCAGCAGACGACGCAGGGTTGCCTCGGCGTCGTCGATAATCTGCTGGTACATGCTAGATCGATGGCTCATCTCGAGCACGGACATGCCACAACCGCGGTAGTCCATCATCTCGTCGGCGATCTCGGCGAGCACGCTGGTAGGCAGCGCGGCCGGGCCAGCTGAGAAGTTGTGCACACGTGCCATCTTCTAGTTCCCCCTCGTAGTCGTTTGAACGTTCGGGATACTTTAGCACAGTGGAGCGCCAGGCGCGACCGCATCACGGTAAAACTCGACTACGCCGCTATGATTTACAGGATGGTTACATGGGGGAGGGGTGCTTTACTCCTCAGGCAAATCCGAATCTGCGAGCGAAGGCATGAGGTTCCTAGGCGCTTGATCTCTTCGTCGCAAATTAGCCACTTCCTGGTCACTACGACGCCAGTGTGGCGATGACGGCTTCGTCGCCGGCGTATATGAGGGTGTTGCCGTCGGGGATGATCGTCTGGCCGTCGCGCTTAAGCATCACCACAATAAACGGGTGCTTGCCCTGCGGCACGTCGCGCAGACGCTGGCCGGCCAGGCGACCGTGGGGCGTCACGGTGACCTCGCGCAGCGTAACCTCGGCACGCTCTTCGAACGTTGGGGCGGCCATCACCTACAGATCGCCTTCCTGGATCACGGTGTCGCCATTGGGCAGTACCGGGTGCGCCCCGTCGCGCAGCACCAGGACCACGAGCATGTCTGTGGCGCTGCCAATGTCGGCGAGCGAGCGACCGGCAAACGGATGTCCAGCGCCTACCTTGAGCTTGACGAACGACATGCCGTCTTCGTCGCGGTAGTCGTTAAAGGTGCGACGCACGTCGCCGGTCGCATCGATCATATCGAGCTTCTTCGCCACCGCCGGCAGCAGCGAGCCCTGCACCACAATGCTCGACACGGCAATCACAAACACCAGGTCAAATAGGTCGTGTCCGCCGGGAACGCCGGCCACCACGGCAAAGAGACTAAAGACGACCGAAGCTGCTCCGCGCAGGCCCGCCCAGCTTACGAGCGCGACCTGGCGAGGGTTCGTCCTAAACGGCGCTAGCAGCATGCCTACGGCGATGGGGCGGCTCGCAAAGAGCATAAACGCCATGAGTGCCAGGCCCGGTAGCAGCATTTGCGGCAGGCGTGCGGGTGTAACGAGCAGGCCCAGCAAGAAGAAGATGGTCATCTCTGCCATCTCGGTGAGGGTGTCAAAGAAGTGCGCCATCTCGACTTTGCCGGTGATGTCGCTGGCACCCAGCACAATGCCGGCCAGGTATACAGCCAAAAAGCCGTTGCCGCCCAGGTAGCTCGGCAGCGCGTAGGCGACGATGGCCACGGCGAACAAAAAGATGGTCTGCGCGCCCTCGGCCGTTGCGTGCGCGCGTTCAATCAGGCGGCCCGCCGCCCAGCCGATGGCAAAGCCCACGCCCACGCCCAGGATAATCTGCTTGGCCAGCAGTGCGGGAATGTTGATGTCGCCGCCGGCCGCTAGTGTGGCGAGCACGGCGGTGAGCATGTAGGCGACGGGGTCGTTGGAGCCCGATTCGACCTCGAGCAGCGAGTCGGTGCCACCTCTCAGCGACAGGCTGTGCTCACGCAGTACGCTAAAGACGCTTGCCGCGTCGGTGGATGCCACGACCGATCCCAGCAGCAGGCCACCGATCCAGTCGAACCCCAGCGCGAAGTGGGCGAACACGCCGGTGATGCCGGCAGTGATGACGACGCCGAGCGTGCTCAGCAGCACCGCCGGCGCAGCGACGGGCTTGGCGCGGTCGATGTTGGTGTTAAAGCCGCCGTAGAACATGATGAACAGCAGCGCCGTGCTGCAGACGGTTTCGGTGAGTGCGTAGTCGCTAAAGTCGATATGCGTCGGGCCGTTGACGCCCAACAGCATGCCCAGCGCGATAAAGATGAGCAGGGTGGGGAAGGGGAGTTTTTTGCCGACGGGGTTGATGGTCAGGCACAAAATGATGACGAGGCCGATAAAGAGAAGGATCTGGTTCATGGATAGTGTCCGCTCCTGGGTGGATGGCGTGGCACGGTCAGTTGTCTGCGGTTATTTGTACCCAAAGATGGTGGGTTATGGGGTTGGATTGCGGACGTGCGCGATATCGTCATAGACGGCTGCCGTCTTTGCCTCTGCACGGAAACCCTTTCCAGCTTTATTGCAACGGAGTACAATGGGTAACGTTTAAGTTCAACTTGAAGTTTTAGTTGCGGTACTGGGCTTCGGCCGCAATGCAAGGAGAGGCGTACCATGGCGATCTATGTGACATCTGATGCTCACGGGCACGTGCGTGCGCTTGACGAGGCCCTGTCTAAGAGCTCTTTGACGTCCGACGACACGCTGTACGTGCTGGGCGACATGATCGATCGCGGGCCCGATCCGGTCGGCGTTATTAAGCTCGTGCGCTCGCTGCCCAACGCCCGCGTGCTCAAGGGCAATCACGAGCAGATTATGCTCGATGCCATCATTGGCCAGGATCCGCTCGATGCCGAGACCTGGGATATCAACGGTGGCTGGACGACGCGTGAGCAGCTCAACGACATGGAATTTGAGGCATACGAGGAGCTCGTGCGATGGATGGCCGCGCTGCCGCTCTACGCGGTGGTCGAGACCGAGGAGCGCCCGTATCTGCTGGTACATGCTGGAATCGAGATGAAGGCGGCGCGCGCGTTTTTGCTTGAGCATGGTGTCGATTGTGCCGATGGCGTCGGAGCGGTGGGTGCCGATCGCGAGCTGCTGCAGCAGATGCTCGCGGTGCAGTCGTCCGATGACCTGCTGTGGATTCGTCACGGCTATTGGGATGTGCCGACTGGGCTGCTTTCTGCCGAGGGCAAGGGTCCGGTCGTGGTGAGCGGTCACACGCCAACGGTGTCGCTCGGGCGTTATTGCGAGGTCGGTGGTCTTGCGGGGCTCGATGAGGAGTCGGGCCGCGGGCAGATTGTGCGCCTGGGCGGCGAGGATGCCGCCGGTGTGCCCGATCGCATCGACATCGACTGCGCTGAC
>CAJMJM010000125.1 GCA_905213725.1 Collinsella aerofaciens | reverse complement strand
AATCGACGAAGGACTCGGGCGTCTCTACGGTCACTTGCATCTGCAGCGCTTCTTGCAGGTATTCGCGGGCGCAATCGGTGGCATGGCGCGACGTACCCGAAGCAACGATGCGCAGCGCGTCAAAAGAACCGGACTGGAAAATATCAACGAGCTGCGCTACCAGCTCAGACGAACGCTCGAGGTTCTCTCCCATACGCACATGGGCGAGTTGAACGTAATCGAGCATCTTCATCGTCTCACCTCGCAACAAATCATTAGTATTTGATACCAATCACGATTACAGGTTACGGCTTTTTGATACCTCTTTGTCGATTAATTTATTCCCTTCGGCGAACGGTCGATTTTGAGCCCTGTAAGGTTGTATATACAGCTGACCCAACGATCAAAACTGGTTAGTTTCCCAGCCGTTATTCACAAAATACCAGCTAGTACGTATAGGTGTAGCCGCCCGTATCGCCACGATTGAAGGACTTTACATACTCGATAGCCTGACCGCTCGCGTCATAGCTCACGCATTCCAAAAGCAAAACAAGATCGCCCTGTTCCAGTCCAAGGAGGCCGGCATCTCGTGCGCCCAGCGCTTCGATATCGAGCTTTTCCTGTGCCATGACTGGCTTTCGGCCCAGCATCTCATAGGTCTCGTACAAACTGAAGACCGACACGTCAATATCTTCGATGGTTGGGAACAGCAGGCAGGGAATCAGCGCCGTCTCAATCGATACGGGGCTACCGTTTATGCAGTTCAGGCGTCGAACGGAATAGAGCAGGTCGTCCTCGGCGATGCCAAACAGGTCGGCGTAATATGGCCCCGCATAACGCTTGGAACGCGCGAGAATACGGACGGACGGCTCGCCGCCCGAAGCACGGACCGATTCACGGAAACCGACCGTGCGTTCAAAAAAAGCAGGTACTTTCTGCGCCACAAAGGCACCTTTTCCCCGAACACGGCGAATCTGCCCGCGCCGAACCAGCTCATCGACAGCGCTTCGGATGGTCAAGCGTGTCGTACCAAATTCCTCGGCGAGGTCTTTTTCGGACGGAATCATGGAACCCGTGGGATATGCACCGCGCTCGATACGTTCCTCGATGCGGCGTCGAATGCGCATATAAACCGGGGTGGCATCTACTGTTTCAGCCATTGTTCACCTGCCACGCTCCTCATGCCGTTCTCTTCGCCGTTATCGGCAAAGCGGAACTTTGTGGGCAAAATCACCGATTTGCAATGCTCCACAAAACGCATGTCCTTATCAAATTCGATCGAGCTCTCATAGAACACCGGCGTTCCCTCTTCTTGCTGGAGCAGCTCGGCCTCTTCGACGTTCAAACGCGAGATGGAGATATGCTCACGTCCATGCTCAACGCGCACGCCACCTTCTTTGAGCAAGACATCGTAAAGGCTCTCACACTCAAAATCGTGCTCGAGAAGCGATGGGCACAGGGACAGGTTAACGTGAGCGGTCTCGATTGACGCCGGCTCGCCCTCAATAAGTCGAACGCGCTGCATGCGGAGCAAGGGAGCGCCTACAGCCACCCCAAGCTTGTCGGCAAGCGCCTCATCCGCCTCGATGGTCCCGGTGGAAACCAGACGAGAAGAGGGGTGCAGGCCGGCAGTCCGCACAGCATCGGAAAAGTTATACGTTTCCTGGAAGATGTTCAGCGGCTTGGGAGGACACACATACGTGCCCGATCCGCGACGGCTCTCGAGCGTTCCACACGAGATAAGCCGCGTGATACCGGCACGCAACGCCGTACGCGAAACGCCAATCTCTTCGCACAGCACGCGCTCGGCCGGCAGGCGATCGCCGCCGGCAAGCTGATGGTGCTGGATATACCAAAGAATTCCCTCAACAGCACGATCTTTGGGGGGAATTGCATAAGATTCGCCTGCCATTGCACAGACTCCTCATTCAGACACGTATGCCGCCAAAATTAGGTCAGCCCTCCCATGGCATCAAATTCGGCCTTGATCTTCTCGGCGACATTCCGATACGACTTATATAGACTTGAATCGCGTTTGACCTCGTCGGTCATAACGGGAATCTCTAATTTGGAAACCTCGTCTTTTCCCGTCTGAACCGCCACAACAACGCCCATACCAAGACACATATTACGCTTGGCAGCATTTATTTTTGCTGCCTTGGCAGGATTTGCCAGGATACGCTGGGCAAATTCCTGTTTAGAGACCGCTTCTTCGGCCTGCGGATCGCCCGCCTCGGCCACTTCGCACTGCAACACGTCCGCATAGTCAAAAATCTTCGGCTCGCCGCCGCGCTGATGCACGGCCCACTTGCGGCGCGTGGCATCCTGGTAGATGGCCGGCAAAAATGTAAACCGCGGCGGGTCCAAAATCGTATCCGTGATGGTAAACACATCGGGATCAAAGGCATCCTGCGGGTTTTTCTTCTTGAACAGCCCCATATCAGCCTCCCGTACTAGCATTAAACAACTCAAGCTGAATATAGCACCAATTTCAAGCCGCTGCCTTACCCTATCGGTGCGCGGCGTCTAAGGCTCGCCCAGCGGAAGAGTTAACGGACGAGGGCCGGGGTGCCTGCCTTGTTTTGAGAAGTGGGCTCCGCGAACTTCTCAAAACAAGGCAGGCACCCCGGCCCCGCCGGCAAATAGCAGACACTCCGCATGCAATCTATGCAAACAAACAAGTACGTTTAGCTACATTCGGTAAGTTCGAGCACGCTGCCCTTAACGATAAGCGCCGGCTCCAGGACGACCTCTTCGGCACGCCTGCCGCCCCTACCGGCAAGACGCTTGGACATGCAGCCAAAAGCATGCTCCGCAAGGACACCAGGATCCTGCTCAATCGCGGTCAGCGCCGGCTCAAAGAGAACGTCGGCCGCCGAGTTGTCATAGCTCACCACCGAGATATCGCCCGGGAAGCTCTTCCCCAACTCGTGCAAGCGCTTGAGAAGACCGAGGGCGATGTTATCCGAACATGCGCACACAGCGGAGGCATCAATTGCGAGCACCGCCTCCGAGGCCTCGTAGGCACTCGGAATGTAGTACTCGCTCTCAAACTCCAAACGTGCGTCGATAGGCAGGCCAACCTCGCGCAGCGCGCGCTCATAGCCGGCAAGTCGCTTACGCCCCGTATTGGAACGGCGCGCGTTAACCAAGCAGGCAATGCGACGGTGACCCTGCTCGATCAGATAGCGGGTGGCCATGTAGCCACCCATCTCGTGGTCGAACATCACCTTGTCGCACTCGAGCCCCTCAATGGCACGGTCGACCATCACGGCAGGGATAGGCAGATGGCTGACTTCTTCGCGCAGGGCGCGGTCGTCGGAGAACTCGTCGCCCACGACCAGGAAGACGCCATCAACGCCGCGCGTCACCAGCTGGCGCAGCAACTCCAGATCGTCATCGGCGCTTCCACCCGAGCTGGTAATGAAGAGCGCATAGCCATCCTCGCGGCAACGCTTTTCCAGGCTACCGGCGAGCGAGGCAAAAAAACGGCTCTCGATGTTAGGGACGATAAGGCCCAGCGTGCGCGACTCGCGCATGACCAGACTACGCGCAATCTGGTTAGGAACATAGTGGTTGCGCGCCGCGACCTCCTTGATGAGTTTGCGGTTTTCTTCCGAGATGCGACAGGGCCGATTATTGAGCACAAGCGAGACCGACGAGGGGGAAAGCCCCACCTCCTGGGCGATCTGCTTGAGGGTGACTTTGTTGGCCATCTCGCTCCTTCCGGGTTTACGCGCAATCTCTTGAAAGTATAGCGACTACCCCTCTACCTCGGTGATAAACACTTTACCAATCCGGTAGACGGCTGTTTTATCGCCGTCAGCGCACCAAATCCGTCCGGGTGGGGTATATTGCAATCGATTGATGACGACGACCACCAAAAGGCGGATATTCATATGCACGAGAACGACTTTTTTAACGAGGACCTGCTGTGCGCGCTCGCTGGCGTTGCCGGCGAGGACAACGTGTTGATGAGCGAGCCCATGCGCGAGCACACCACGTTTAAGATCGGCGGCCCGGCCGACGTCTTTGTCACGCCCGATACCGAGCAGGGCCTCGTCGCCACGCTCGATACCTGCTATCGCTGCGACCTGCCGCTTACCATCGTGGGCAACGGCTCCGACCTGCTTGTCGGCGACAAGGGCATCCGCGGCGTCGTCGTGGCGCTGGGCGAAGGCCTCTCCGACATTACGGTCGACGGCACGCACGTCACGGCGGCAGCCGGCGCCTTGCTTTCCGATGTCGCCGCGGCGGCAGCCGAGGCCGGCCTCACCGGCATGGAGCCCATCTCGGGCATCCCCGGATCGGTCGGCGGCGCCTGCTACATGAACGCCGGTGCCTACGGTGCCTGCATGGCCGATGTGCTAGAGTCCGTGCGCGTCTACAAACCCGCTCGCCAGCTCGACGACGGCACCCGCGGCAGCGGCAACATCATCGAATTCGATGCCGACGAACTCAACCTGGGCTATCGCAAGAGCCGCATCGCCGACGACGGCTTTATCGTGCTTTCGGCCACTTTCAATCTCGCCCCGGGCAACGCCGCGATGATCAAGGCCGACATGGACGACTACCGCCAGCGCCGCGAGGACAAGCAGCCGCTCGACATGCCGAGTGCCGGCTCCACCTTCAAGCGCCCCGAGGGCCACTTTGCCGGCAAGCTCATCATGGATGCCGGACTGCGCGGACACGCCGTTGGCGGCGCGCAGGTGAGCGAGAAGCACTGCGGCTTCATCGTCAACGCCGACCACGCCACCGCCGCCGACGTCGACGAACTCATCCGCGACATCCAAGCCAAAGTCAAAGAGCAGTTCGACGTAGACCTAGAACCCGAAGTCCACCGAGTAGGCGAATTTTTATAAAAAGAAGGCCCCGAAAGGGGCCTTCACTTTCTTTAATTCAGACAACCAGTCCGGTGTGCCGCGCCCCG